>DASQPS010000150.1:0-10354 GCA_035643845.1 Gemmatimonadaceae bacterium
GAACCGTCCTCCGCCTTCTCCATCGCGTCGTTGACCTGGAGTCTTGATGCTCTCCGAAACTTTCGCCCACTGCTCGGGGGTGAGAATGGCCTTCGCATCGGCGATCGCCTGGCTCGCCTCTTTTCGACCCTCTGTCATGGATGGCTGCAGCTTGGCGAAGATCGTCATCGGATCCGGCGCTTTCACCGTAGTGTCGCCCAAAATATTGGCAACCTTGTCGATGAGCGAATCGGCTCTCACTTTGAACGCATCACCAGCGGTCTGGAGCTTGGTGATTTGCTCGGGCGTCAGCTCGAGCTTTGCCGAGTCGTTTATTGCGAGGATGTCCAGAAACGCATTGGGGACGAGACGCGTCATTCTCGCCTTGAGCGCTTCCGGACCCAGGCGGCCGCGACCACCGCCCAGGACGTTGTTGAATTGCTGACGGGCCGGATCAGTACCGAGCGTTAGCCTGCCCTGGATCGCAAGCTGGAAGGGCACGCGAAAGGCATTGCGCGTTCCATTCGTCGTGCCGAAATGCTCGTTAACCTGGTACTGGTAGCTTTCCGTGGCCGGATCGAAGCCACGCACATAAAGCAGCGTCCTGTCAGGAAATGACGGCTGACCCCAGCCGCGCAGGTGATCGTTTCCGTGAAGAACCTGGTCGAGCCCGGCGAGAGCATTCAGTGTCACGACGGAAATAGTCAGTCGACGGTCGAGGCCGAATACCGCCGGACGAATGTTCACCTGCAGGTCGAGCGACGGCGACCACGGGCTCGAGCAACTGCTCCGATCGGCGACCTTACCCATGTTTGCGATAAGGCAGTCACGGGCCCGCGCCGAAGTGTTCGCAATAAGACGGGTCATTCCGTTCGCGACGGCCGTATCACCGCGGAGCGCGGCGGCTGCTGGATCGAATACGAACGCACGATCGTTGTTCGTCCTGCCGTCGCCGTTGATGTCGCCGCTCACCAGCGGAGAGTAGTAGCTTCCGGAAGTAGCTCGCGCGATCGCCGTCAGCTCGAACGCCGGCTTGATTGGATACGTGATCGTCGCAAGCAGCGCATGTCGGCGCGCGTTGTCGCTCCTTCCCCATTCCGACATATTCGGATTTCCGGCAGTCGTCCCTGGCGTCCCCCCGAATCCTTGCACTGTGCCCTGGGCGAATCCCTGTGATTGGTCGAAGGAGCTCGTCAGGGTGTAGGACGCGTTGAACAGTATTCCTTTGGTGGTTATACCGTTGAGTCCAAAGGTTATTTGTTTCGTGTCTGATCCGAGATTCGATGTAACCTCGCTGACCGTGCCGTATTCCGGATGTACGCGCGACCCGAAGACGGATACAGCGCCAGTTGTCGGCACGATTGCATTTAGAGGTGAATAGACAGGCCGGTTGTTTTCGCTCGAGAGCGTAAACTTCGGTACAGTGTCGAGATTGATGTCGGTCTGCCCCGTCTGCGCAACGCCGCGCGCGTAGCCTGCATCAATGGAAAAGGAATAGCGATCCCAGAAGCGTCTGCTCAATCCCAGTGATGCGCGTACGGCTCGCGGCGCCTCAAAGTCGGGGGAGAACACAGTCACGTTGCGTCGCTCGTTGGCGAAAGTGAGCGTACCGCCGTTACACGTCGTCGGTATCGTCGAGGGGTCGGCAAGGTACGCGCTCCAGTCGGGAGTCGGAGCCGAAGATCCAACGCACGTAAGGAGCGACTGGCCATTTGTTAACCCAGTCGCGTTAAGGGCCGAGGCGAACAGTTGCGCAGGAGCGGTGCCGCGAAATTCTCCAACACCTCCGCGCAGCGTCAACGGCGGTGGGCCAAACTGCGACTCTCCAATGAACCATGTGAAGCCGGCCCGTGGGCTGACCCGAATCTCCGACGGCAGCTTGTCCGTCCGTAGTCCGAAAGTTGTCTCGACGTCGGGATTGTAGTCTGGTCTATCCGGGTAATGCGAACCTTCCATCCGGAGTCCATAAATGAATTGGAATTGCGGCTTGACGCGCCATGAATCGCCAAGATAGGCCCCGAGGTTGTCGGTCGCCGAAATCCGATCGCGCGCGAACAGCGTCCTCGTGTACTGCGTTGGCAGGCCCGCCTCGAAGTCGCCGAGCGAGTTGAAACTGAATGTGCCAAAACGGTTCGGCACAAACCCGATGGAGCTTCGCTGCTCATTGAGCAATCCACCCAGCTTGAATCTGTGTCCGCCAGCAGTGGTGAGGCGCGAGATCTCGTCGCTCACTTCGAGGAGACTTGAACGCGTCTCCTGCGGGAGGGAGGGATTACCTCCGAACTGGAGGGTAGATATCGCGCTCGTTCCGTCGTCGAGAACGGAAGCGACTACCACCCGCCCGTCCGGCACGGAGAGATAGCCCGCGGTATTCCGGTTGTCGACCGACTTGTAGCCGCGCAGCTCGTTGATGAACATCCCGACGTGCGATGTCAGCGTCAGCATACCGCCGCCGCCGCTGCTCTTGAGATTGCCGCCGGTGTGCGGCAGCGCGAGCGCGTTCAGGCGCGAGCCCAGCTGGGTATTCCCGCGCCAGTCTCCGCGCAGCATCAGCGAATGATCCTCGGCGAGATTGTAGTCGACGCGAACGAGTGCCGACGTGTTGTCGTTGAGGCGCTCGTCGGGGGCGAGGGGCGATGTGAGAGGAAGTCCAAATTTCTGGACCAGATCGAGAAAGCGATTAACCGAGTCGGTGTTGGTGCCGAGTCGCTGCAGCGTAAGCGGGTCGGCGGCGAGGAGTGACAGAAGTGGATCGGTCCGCCGAGAAAATGTCAGAGCGCCAAACGTGAACAGTTTGTCCTTGACGATCGGTCCGCCGGCTCCAAAATTGACTTGGTTCTGCGTGTATTTCTGGCCGAATGCATCGCTGCTGTCATCGACGAACTCGAGGCTGGGATCGCGCAGCGAATAGCTCACAGCGCCCTGAAGGTTGTTCGTGCCACCGCGCGTTGTTGACGCGACCTGACCACCCGTGAATTGTCCGCGAGCAACGTCGTACGTGCTGGTTACGACGCGCGTGTTGCGGACGGCTTCCTGTGGTACGCTGCCGGAACCGAAGCTCAGGCCGTCGAGAGTGATGCTGTTCTGATTGGCAGGTTGGCCCGCGACCGAGAAGGATGCCTTGGTGGTGTCAGTTCCCGGCACGGCGATTACGCCGGGCGCGAGCGCGGCGAGCGCTGTAAGATCGCCGGCATCGACCGGAAGGCGATTCACCAGATTCGGATTCAGATTTCGCTCGGTGCTCCCAGGCTCCGGTCGCTGGGATTGATCGCCGCGGCGGGGAGTCGCTCGAACGCGAACGGTAGCCAGCTCAGTGGCTATATGGCCCATGTCGAAGTCCGTGATGAGCCTGTCCTCGTCCCCTTGTCTCGAGATCATTCGCGTCACCGGTGTAAGACCGACCGCGCGAACAGTCAGCCGATAGCTTCCTCCACCGTCGGGGAACACTATGGTATACCGTCCGTCCGCGCCTGTCGTCTTCGTGCGCGTGATTCCCGTTTCGAGAGAGGTGGCTTCAACGCGAGCGTTTGCTATCGCCTGGCTATCGGGTCCCGCGACCCGACCCATAAGGATGTCGGTGGTCGAACCGACCTGCGCTGCAGCAACCGCGGAAAAAATGCTGGCCAGGACCGCGACGATCGCGGCGCCTCTCAGGAGCGTTGTTATCAACTTCATTTTCAGATTCTCTGGGGACAATCCGTTGCCGACTTTCAGTAACCTTTCATAGGTACGATCACTGACAGCGTAGTGCTGGAGCTACGGCGCGGAAGCGTCCTGAACCGGTCGCGTTATAACTTCTGGTTTAGCAATTGGGCGGTAACGCAGAGCTTCTCCGATGTGCGCTGGAGTGATTTCTGAAGCCGCTTCGAGATCGGCAATCGTTCGCGCGACTTTGAGCACGCGATGATAGCCGCGCGCGGATAAGGAGAGTCGCTCCGCCGCAGTCTGCAAAAGGCTTCGCGCCCCACCATCGATCGGTGTGTGAGCGTCTAGCCAGCGGCCACTTGCGTAAGCGTTGCAGGAAACTGTTTTCATCTTTGCAAAACGCCGTCGCTGCGTCGCGCGAGAGCGCTCGACTCTCTTCCGGACAGTCGCTGAATTGTCTCCGGTGCTCGCCCCGCTCAACTCGCGAACCGCCACCGCTCCCACGACGACGTGCATGTCGATGCGATCGGCGAGCGGGCCCGAAATCCTGGCGGCGTACCGGTCGATGTCCCCCGGCGCACAGTTACAGCCACCCGATGGATCTCCTGCCTTTCCGCACGGGCACGGGTTCGACGCCCCGATGAGCGTGAAGCGCGCTGGATAGGTTACGGCCTGGGCCGCTCGCGCGATCACGACTGTCGCGTCTTCCATCGGCTGACGCAGGCCGTCGAGTACGTGTCTTGGAAACTCGAGCATTTCGTCGAGGAACAGCACTCCGTTGTGCGCCAGACTCACTTCGCCAGGACGCGGAAGCGACCCACCGCCAATGAGACCTGCGCTCGAGATAGTGTGATGCGGCGCGCGGAATGGACGAATCCCGTTCTCGACACCGCTGTGGTCGAGGAGGCCGGCGACGGAATGTATTGCGATTACTTCGAGTGCCTCATCTTCAGTGAGAGCAGGAAGAATGCTTGGCATTCGCCTGGCAAGCATTGTCTTGCCAGCGCCCGCTGGCCCGATAAGCAGTACGTTGTGGCCGCCCGCGGCGGCAACCTCGAGCGCGCGTTTTGCGCCGTTTTGACCGACGACGTCTGAGAAATCCGTCGCCGCAGTGTCCGTCGCCGCGGCTGCTATCGTGGCGCACGCCGTCGTAAGATCGCCGCCGCGCAGCTCGCGAACGAGGTCGCGGAGATCTTCCGGTGCGGACAGGCTCAGCGCGCTCACGCGCGATGCTTCAGCGACATTCGCAGCAGGAAGGATCAGATCGGACAGACCCGAGCGCGACGCGTGGCGCGCAACTGAGAGAGCACCGCGGACAGGACGCAAGCGTCCATCGAGTCCGAGCTCACCGACGAACAGTCGCCCTCTCAGCGCAGCGCCATCGAGTTGTCCGGTGGCTACGAGTATCCCGAGGGCGATTGGAAGGTCGAAAGCGGTGCCCTCCTTTCGTATGTCCGCGGGCGCAAGGTTTACGGTGATGCGTCTCGGCGGAACTTCGAATCCGGAGTTCAGGAGTGCGGCACCGACTCTCTCACGACTTTCCTTGACGGCGCTCGCAGCGAGGCCAACGATCGTCCACTGAGGCAGGCCGGGCGCGGCATCCACCTCGACGATCACGTCGTACGCGTCTATTCCGACGAGCGCGGCTGAGCGAACGGCGGCGAGCATTCCTCATGCTAACGCGCCGCCGTCGCCACAGAAAATCCTTATTAACTGCCTGACATCACGCGGACGCAGATACTGTAGACGCAGTCAGGACCCGAAGCCGCTTACCAAATCTGTGGAACCGTTGCCTGCGCCCGCACCATCGGATCTCCGGGCTTGCAATTAAATGCCTTTGCGAACGACGCCATGTTGGAAACAGGGCCGTTCGTGCGCCACAGGGCTGGTGCGTGAGGATCGACGGTGACGCGCGTCTTCAACTGTTCGGGCCTGGTATGCTCGCGCCACGATTGCGCATATGCAATGAAGAAGCGTTGCTCGGGCGTGAAACCATCGATCGTTGTTCGCCGGCCTTGTCGCGCGAGCGCTCGCTCGAGCGCATCGTAGGCGGTGAGAAGGCCGCCGTAGTCGGCGATGTTCTCGCCCAGCGTGAGCTTGCCATTCACGTGAAACGTGTCGACCTGGATGTAGCTGTTGAACTGGTCGACGACCCGCTGCGCTTGCTCGTTGAAGCGAACAGAATCTTCTGCTGCCCACCAATCGCGCAAATTGCCTTCGGCGTCGTAATGTCTTCCCTCGTCGTCGAATCCGTGCGTGAGTTCGTGCCCTGCCCAGCTGCCGCCGAGCGAGCCGTAATTCGCCGCGAGGTCGCCCGATGCATCGAACGTCTGCGGCAATAGCGCACCTGCCGGGAAGACCATCTCGTTCACGGACGGATCGTAATACGCGTTTACAGTGGGCACTGTTATCCCCCACTCGGTTTTGTCGACTGGTTTGCCAGGCCGGTTGATTGTACGACGCCACTCGAATGCATCCGCGCGAAATACGTTGGGGGCGAAAGATCCGTCTTCGACCTGGAGCGCGCTGTAATCGCGCCACTTGTCGGGGTACCCGACCTTCTCGTTCATCTGCGCAAGCTTGGTCAGTGCGTAACGGCGTGTGGAGTCCGACATCCAGGAGAGGTTCACGAGCCGATCGTGAAACGATGCTCTGATGTCGTCGATCACCTGCTTTGCCTCTGCCTTTGCTTTCGGTGAGAATGTTTTCTCCACGTACGCCTGCCCGAGGGCTTCGCCTAACTGAGCATCGGTGACGCGAAGACATCTCTTCCAGCGCGGAAGCATCTCTTTCGCGCCACTGTAAAGCGCGCGATACGCAAAATCTTCTTTTGCGAAATCAGAGCTCAGCCACGGAGACGCCGTCGAGAGCAGGTGGTATCTGAGATAGGCGCGCCAGTCAGCAATTGGAACGCTGCTGACAAGCTCGCCAGCACGTCGCAGGAAATTCGGCTGCGCAACGTTCACATAGGACACCGGGCTCGTCATTCCGGCGGCGCGGAAGTAATCGCGCCAGCTTATCGGACCCGAAAGGGTTTGCAAATCGGCCATCGATGTCTTGTGGTAGATCGCGTTTGGATCGCGCTGCTCGACACGCGTCATCGATGCTTTAGCGAGCTCGGTCTCAAGTGCCATTATCCGCTCTGCATCAGCGGCGGCTTCGGTCGACGTCTCGCCCGCTAGCGCGAGCGTTCTCGCTACGTGAGCGACGTACTTCCGTCTCAATGAGTCAGACGCCGGGTCCGTCTTCGTATAGTAGTCACGGTCAGGCATGCCCAAGCCGCCCTGCGTGATCCAAACCATGTAGTGGGCGGCATCCTTGGGGTCGGCCTGAGGAAAGAAATTAAAGAGCGCGCGACTCCCGTTCTTCTGCAGGCTTGCGATCTCGCGAACGAGTGCGGGGGTGCTATTAATTGCGTTGATCGCGGCGAGATCAGGTTTTAGGGGCGCCACACCCTCGCGCTCCGCTCGCGCGGAATCCATACAGCTCGCGTAATAACGACCGAGCTTCGCGATCGTACTGTTGGCCGGCCTTGTCCGCCGCGCCGCGACAGCGTCGTCGAGCACCGACCGCACAACGAGCTCGTTGGCGTCGGTCATGTCCTTCGTCACGCCGGAAGTCGAGAAAGCTGCGGGAATGGTGTCGTGCTTGAACCACTCGCCGTTTGCGAACGCAAAAAAGTCCTGACACGCGTTGACGCTTCTATCGACGAACGAAGGATCGAAAACCTTGAGCCGGCGTGGCACCGGCACAGCGGATTCCGTTTGTTGCGCGCCGCTGGGCGACGCGGTTGCGAGCAACACAAGAACGGATACAGCCCAAACACGGGTAATTGACATTATGGACGTGGGTAGTGGTTGCGGACGGGCACACGCAAAATGTCCCTGGCAACAGGACACCACAAGCACGGCGAATTGGCCAAATGTAAAAAAGGCGTAACTCCAGTCGAAGCTTGACGCAGATGCAGAAAGGCGGGGCGCCCTTTCGGGACACCCCGCCTCCTGCCTCTGACCGGCCCTCTTGCAAGGACCGGTCAGAGAAGGTGCTTACTCCTGCGGCGGAGCGACGATTCTGTCGCTGCCGATTGTCACGATACGGAAGTCATCGCGACGGTTCTGCTGCCAGCAGGCTTCGTTGTGCTCGGTGCAAACCGGGCGCTCCTCGCCGTACGACACGAGGTCGAAGCGATCTGCTGCGATGCCGTGGTCAACGAGGTACCGCTTGGCGCTTGCCGCACGGCGCTGGCCGAGGGCCAGGTTGTACTCGTCGGAGCCGCGTTCATCTGCGTTACCCTCGATACGTATTCTCATGCCGGAGTTGGCCTGCAGCCACGGTACCTTGCGATCGAGTGTGGCAGCCGCATCGGACCTGATCGTCGACTTGTCGAAGTCGAAGTAGATCGGAGCGGTGATCGCGGTAGTATCGATTGCAACCGGTGGCGGCACGCAAGCCGGATCCGCAGCCGTAATGTTCGGATTGTACTGGCACATTGCCGGCGGCGGTGGTGGCGGTGGCGGCGGTGGCGGCGCAACGCAGTTCGGGCTCGAAGCAGGTATGCTCTCGAGGCCGGCGTACGTGCACATAACCTCCGGACGCGCTCCACCAAGCAGGAAGCTCAGACCACCACGAACATGAATGTTCATGTTGGCGCTGCCTGCGTGGTTCGGCATGTAATCGAGCACGCCGTCGACGCGCAGCGCCGTGCGGTTAGCAATGCCGAGACGAATGCCGGCGAGTCCGCTAGCACCGTAGTTGTAGGTGTAGCCCAGATCCTGATCGCTGGTGCCCTTAAACTTGTAGCTGGTGCGAACACCACCGGCGCCAAGGATGAACTGGCTCTGCCGGCCCAGGAGTCCAAACGGGAAATTGTAATTCAGGCGCGCGGCGAACGCGTGCGCATTTACTTTCGCGATCCCGTTATTCGGCGTGATGTCGTTATCCTGCGGCGAATAGTAGCCGTCGCCTTCCAGCTCCCAACGGGGATCCGAGAGGAAAACGCCAAGACGTCCGCCGTAGCCTAAGCCATCCTTCGCAACCGCGACGTTGTCGATACCGGCGTGACTATCGAAGAAAGTCCATTGGACAAAGCCGCCGAGTTCCACAGTACCTGGAAGTGGGGCGTCGAGCTGATCCCACCAGGTGTAAGGCGCCCACATAACCGGGTTAGAGGTGGCGCCTCCGCCGAAAAGATTGCGAAGATCTGGCGAAATCTGGAGACCCGCCTGTGCGCCGTAATCGAACTTGCCGCCGTTGGACGGGAAGTAGTTCAAAAGCCCGTCGACACGGAGCGAGACGCCGCTAATCCCAAGATTGAATCCAATGAGTCCGTTAGCGCCGAATTGGTAGGTCGCCCCACCGATGTTCTCGTCGCCGCGGAAGTTCTCGAGTACGCCACCTGCGCCAATGTGGATCGATGGGACGTTCCCGAGTGGAAAGCTGTAGACGAGGCGGGCAGCGATGTCGCTCGCCTTTACCTTTCCGCCAGGCACGCCGAGACCCGCGTATCCGTTTGCAACGCTCTGCGAGGTGGCAGGCGTATACGACCCGTCGGCTTCAACGTTCCAGTTGGGAGCAATGAAAGCTCCAACCCGCCCGCCGTAGCCCCACGAGTCGCCGAAAGCAGTGCTCAAACCCCATTTGCTATCGAAATGCGTCCACGTGCCAAAGGCGCCTACCAGCAACGTACCGGGCGACTGAGCCGCCGCCGTTCCGCCGAGGAGTAAGGCCGTCATGGCGCAGACGGTCCAACTTCTTCTCAACATGATTGTTTCCTCTCAAAGGGTGGAGATACAATGCAGCGGTTACCGCGGTCGCGCTTTGCGTCGTGAGGCAGGATGCATGCCCAGTGAGCGCGGAAGCACTCTCTAGACGAACCTCCCTCACAATCGCGCAAACTAACAACTCTTTCCGGAGGCGCTAGTGATACGCGCCTGCAATACAGCGTAACAAACATTCGTCACGCTCCGTCGATTTGCAATTCTTGGCAACCGTTTTCGTCGTGGCCAAACGGCTTGCAAGTGCCACGCCAGCCAAGGCTGGTTGCGGGAAAATAACGGCGTTAACTTTAGGCTCTCAAACGGCGGGGCGCGACGCTATGAAACCACGCGTCTCCACCACGGCCCCCGCTGCCGCGCAAGCACTCTGTCACTCGCAGCTTTCCACGCGCGCCGCATCTCCAGCCCGTCCACAAAACGATCGTCGGCGTTGGCAGCGAACGCGGTCTTGAACCAATTGCAAATCACCGTGGGGAACATACCCAGATCGGCGCCTTCGCCGAGCTGACGGGCAAGAATCTGTCTGGCGTCGTCCTCGCCGAAAGGCGCCTCGCCTGTCATGACGTAGTAAACGATCGCCGCAAGCGCGAAGAAATCGGCCGCCGGTCCCTGCGTTTCTCCTAGCAGCTGCTCCGGTGCTGCAAACGCCGGCGTTCCAGTTGTGCCGGGAACGTCCTCGCCATGAACGTTGGCGATGCCGAAATCGGTAATGCGCCACCGGTGGTAACGATCGATGAGAATGTTCTCCGGCTTGAGATCGCGATGCAGAATTCCGTTCGCGTGCGCGACCACCAGGCCGTCGAGCACCTCGTCCACTTGCGAAGCGATTTCGCCGAGCTGACGCGGCCCCGACCGCTGCACCAGACTGGCAACGCTTCCCTCCTCCGCGAGCTCCATTGTGTACCACGAGAGACCTGCACTCGAATCCCAGTCGTAGATTGGAACGATTGCCGGGT
>DASQPS010000151.1:0-2033 GCA_035643845.1 Gemmatimonadaceae bacterium
GCGCTGTTAGCGGCTGACTGCACGCCAGCACTGCGCCCGTCAGTTTCATCAGAGGTGTCCACCCGGGCTCCGATCGCACGTGCCACTGTGCGAGGCTGCAGGATTTGCGACTGGTATCGCTGGACGAATTGAACGTTCTCAGGCGGGACCGTGACGCCAGCGGGCGGGTTTCCTGTTTGCGCTTCCGCTGCCTGGGCCAATGCGATCGTCTCCACAACGAAGTCTCGCACGGAAAGTCCCGTCCGCTCGATGGCGGTTCTGGCACGAGGGCTCGCCTCGAGCATCTCGACCGCGCGATCGATGACACTCCCCTGTGCACCGGACGCGCTGGCGAAGGCCGAGCGGGGAAGCGCATCGAGGAACCGCTCCGCCTGCTCCCATTGGGCATAATTTGATTCGGTGAGACGATAACTGACGGGCGTCGCCAGGGCCTCGCGCGCGGCCGGTGACGTGGCGTCGAAGAGGAGCGACGTGAACTGGTTCCTTGATGGAGGAGCGCTGTCTTTTTTGCAGCTCGCCAGCGTGAGCAACACTACCGTAGCAACCGCTGGCATCGACCGGATTCGTGAGTGAGTCATCGTCGTGTCCTCACATTCGATTCGCGAATTACAGGCCATGACAGCCGGCGTTGCGCCATGCCGCCGATTTTCTCAAATGGCAGAATCACGACGATGGTTGTCATTGTGTAGTTCCTGTCCCCGCGACCAGCTTTTGACATAGCTCAATCCGCTTACGCGGAGGTCGTATGTGCGCTCCAGTTAACCGTCGCTCCTTCGTCGCCTCGATGGCGGCGCTAATTCCAGCCGCTCTTTTGCGTCCTCCAGTCGTGATGGCCGCGGCGCAGTACCCCAAGCCCCGCGTCAGCTCCACGACGCCCGGAGCTGCGCCCGGCTCTTACGTCTGTCCGCCCTGCGGCCTGCCGTGCGACAAGCTCACGTTCGACAAACCCGGATCGTGCCCGCAATGTGGAATGACGCTCATTTCAGCAACGGGCGCAGGCGTTCCGACCGTAGCGATGCTTCTCTACCCGGGCGTCGAGATCATCGACATCGCTGGGCCATGGGAGGCATTCGGCACCGCCGGCTTCCTCGTTCACACCGTCGCTGAAAAACCCGATCCGCTGACTCTCGTTTTCAATCAGAAGGTGATTCCCGATTTCACCTTCGAGAACGCGCCGCGCGCTGACGTCCTGCTCGTTCCGGGCGGAGGTTACGAACAGGCAATGGCAAACCCGCGCCTGATCGCATGGCTTCAGTCCAAGTCAGAGAACGTCAGCTATGTCATGTCCGTCTGCACGGGCGCCTTCATCCTCGGAAAGGCGGGACTGCTGGCCGGCCAAACTGCGACAGCGACGTACGGGATGGTCGATGATCTGCTCGACTTTCCCAACGTCAAGGTCGTTCACGACCAGCGCTTCGTCGACAACGGAAAGGTCATCACGACTGGTGGCCTTACGTCCGGCATCGATGGCGCCCTGCACGTCATTTCGAGAATCGCCGGCCTGGGCGCGGCTCAGTCGTCAGCGCTGGAGATGGAGTATGACTGGAATCCGACATCTCAATTCGTGCGCTCGACACTTGCCGACAGATTTCTGCCCGACGGTCTGGTGTTCGGCAAAGGGAAAATCCAGGGAATGAAGGCGACGCTCGTTTCGACTGAAGGCACCACCGATCGTTGGCAGGCTAAGCTGCTGGTATCAGAGCCGAGGACAGACAACGAGATAATTGACATCCTGCGGAAACGCATTGATGCGACCGCGAAGAAGGATTTGCAATCGATGGAAGGTGGACCGCTCGCGCATCCACGGCCGGTGAGTTTTCTGAGAGGGAAGCGGGAGGCGGGAAGCGGGAAGCGGGAAGCGAAGAATTCCCGCCGGTTGTTGTGGACGTTCGCCGATGAGCAGGGATATCCTTGGCGCGGAGTTGCTGTCGTCGAGCGCGATAGGTCCATGCGCGATCAGTTTCAGGTTATGCTGAGCGTTGGTCGCACCGACCGCAGCGCGCACGTTTAGTATGTCGACGTCTCCTTCGATT
>DASQPS010000152.1:0-9983 GCA_035643845.1 Gemmatimonadaceae bacterium
AGAGCACATCCTCGCGATCACCCAAGCGATCTGCATCCATCGCAAACAGCAGGGCATCGACGGCCCACTCTTCATCGGCATCGACACACACGCCCTCTCCGAGCCCGCCTTCGTCTCGGCGCTAGAAGTCCTCGCCGCAAACGACGTCGACGTGATGATCGACGATCGCGACGGATTCACGCCGACGCCCGTCGTCTCGCACTCGATTCTCAACTACAATCGCGGGCGAAAAACCGGGCTCGCCGACGGCATCGTCGTGACGCCATCGCACAACCCGCCCGAAGACGGTGGATTCAAGTACGATCCGCCCAGTGGCGGACCAGCCGATTCGGCGACGACGAAATGGATTCAGGACAAGGCGAACGAGATCATCGCCGCCAAGCTCAAAGATGTGCGACGAGTCTCGTACGAGAAAGCGAAGACCGCGGCGACAACGCATCGCTTCGACTACATGGACTCGTACATCGGCGAGCTCGGGTCGGTCATCGATTTCGATGCCATTCGCTCCGGCAATCTGAAACTCGGCGTCGATCCACTCGGCGGCGCCGGAGTTTGTTACTGGGACATGATCGCCGATCGCTACAAGATTGAGCTCAAGGTCGTGAGCGAAGTCGTCGACGCAACTTTTCGGTTCATGACCGTCGACTGGGACGGCAAAATCAGAATGGATTGTTCGTCGCCCTACGCAATGCGGCGATTGATCGCGCTCAAGGATCAGTTCGATGTCGCGTGGGCGTGCGATCCGGATCACGACAGGCACGGTATCGTGGCAAAGAGCAACGGATTGCAAAATCCGAATCACTATCTCGCCGTCGCGATTTCGTATCTGTTCACCCACCGGCCGCAGTGGGCGAAAAACGCGGCGGTCGGAAAGACAATCGTGAGCAGCAGCATGATCGATCGCGTCACTGCCGGAATCGGTCGCACTCTCAAGGAAGTTCCGGTCGGCTTCAAGTGGTTCGTCGACGGACTCCTCGACGGCTCACTGGGCTTTGGCGGAGAGGAAAGCGCCGGCGCGTCTTTTCTCAGACGCGATGGCAGCGTCTGGACGACCGACAAGGACGGACTCATCATGGGGCTGCTCGCGGCCGAGATCACTGCTGTGACGCGAAAAGATCCGGGCGAGCTCTACGACGACCTCACGAGCAAGTACGGCAATTTCTATTACGAGCGCATCGACGCGCCCGCGACTCCGCAGCAGAAAAAAATATTGGCTGGGCTGTCCGCACAGGACATCAAAGAATCAGATCTTGCCGGCGAAAAGATCACGAGCATCCTGACCACCGCGCCCGGCACCAAAGATCCGATCGGCGGCGTGAAAGTCGTGAGCAAAAGCGGTTGGATCGCGGCGCGCCCGTCGGGAACCGAAGATGTCTACAAGCTGTACGCCGAGAGCTCGAAGAGCGCCGAGCATCTAAAAGCGATGCAAGAGGAAGGTCAGGAGATAATCAAGGCCGCGTTCGAGAAAGCCGGCGCAAAAGCCTGATCGCCTGCTACCACGGGACGGGACTTCGTTTCCCACCAGCGTTGCGCCTGATCATCGCTCCATGCATCTGTCGGGATGAACTCGAGTGCCTCAGCGAGTCGCGCCGCGCTTTGCGGCCGCTCCCGCCGGTCCTTGGCGAGACACTTCAAGACCAACCGCTCGAGCTCCGGTGGTATCGGCCTGGCGGTGCGCTGCGATGGCGGAGTCGGAGGAATCTGCAGATGCTTCGCGATCATCTGGACCGCGGTCTCCGCTTCGAAAACCGGCGCGCCCGTTAACAGGAAGTACGCGACGCATCCCAGCGCATAGATGTCGGTACGCCCGTCGACTTGCTCGCCGAGGGCCATCTCAGGCGCCATGTAACCCGGAGTGCCAAGCGCCATTTGGCCCGGGATCGTCGCCATCGAGTCGCCACCGCTGAGACCAGAGACTTCCTTCACCAGACCGAAGTCCAGAACTTTGACGAAGTCGTGGCGCAGCCCGACGCGTCCGATGTGGATGTTCGCCGGCTTGATGTCGCGATGCACCAGACCCGACGCATGCGCCTCTTCGAGCGATTCGCAGACCTGTCTCAGAATGTGAATCACTCTGCCGCTTGGCAGCGGACCGGTCTGGCTCACCAGTGTGTCGAGGTCCATGCCCTCCAGATATTCCATCACGAGATAAAGCGTTCCGTCGGCGGTGACGCCGAAGTCGTAGAGCTCGAGGGTGTGTTGAGACCGGAGGTTTGCCGCGGCTTCGGCCTCGCGCTTGAAGCGAGTGATCGCCAGCTTTGCGGTCTCGTCATTTAGCGCGCCGAGCATCTCTGGGCGGATCAGTTTTATCGCGGCGGGGCGCGCCAGCATTCGGTGCGTTGCCTTGTAGACTTCGCCCATCCCGCCTCGTCCCAGCAGCTCACCCAGTTGATAACTGCCCATCTCCCGGGCCTTGGTAACCTGCTGACCAAGCCTGGTCACGACGTGAGAGATGACGACAGCAGCGCCGACAAGGAAGTAGTCGGGATAATGCATCACCAACGCCATCTCCGGGCCACCAAAATTCCAATGTTGCGTTTTTGCGAGAATTATCATGCTGATTGGATTCATCGAGACCGCTATCAGTCCAGCGATCAGCATTTTCTTCGGTTTTGTTGGGACGATCGCCGCGAACATCAGCACGACTGCGCCAATCCACGAGATCTCGGGCATGATCATGTAGTTCGGCGGAGCTCCGCCGAGGTGAAACATCACGCCGAGCGCTAGCGCGGTGTATCCCATGTACCACAGACCGACGTCGAGTACGAAACAGGGATCGCGATGCGTGCGTCGAGTATACCCGTACAAACTCAACGACACGATTACGCTGAGGAAGGATATTCCGTCGGTGGCGTCCGGAAGCAGCCACCGCGTGTTGTTGGGATAGATAAAGTGGCCGGCGATGTGACCGCCGATGGCGCCGGCCGCCCACAGCACCGCAAACAGAACCGACATGACTCCCAGCCGGAGCGACGCTGCGCGCAGGAGATCGTCCGGTATCGATCGGCTACCCTCGCGCGAGATACCGAGATCGGCCGGCGTGGATACCGGAGGCCCGATGATTTGTTTTGCCGCCATATTGCTGGCTACAGTTGCACAAAATCATCGCTTGAGCAAGACCGAAGCGCTACTTCGGCTCGAAATTCATTCGGGCCGTTCCGGAAGGGGCGCCTATGCGAGGATCTTGTCGACCCGAATGGGCAGGTCGCGAATCCTTTTACCGGTGGCGTGAAACACGGCGTTGGCGATCGATGCCGCTACGCCGGTGATTCCGATCTCTCCGACGCCTTTTGCGCCGATCGTGCTCACAACGGGATCGTTTTCCTTGACGAAGCTCACGTCGATCGTCCCGACGTCGGCGTTGACCGGGACGAAATATTCCGCGAGCTCGGCGTTCACGTAGCGGCCGGAGCGCGGGTCGATGTGCGTCTCCTCGTGCAACGCCATGCTGATTCCCCAGACGACGCCGCCGATGATCTGACTCCGCGCCGTCTTCTCATTCAGAATTCTGCCGACGCCGTGCGCCGTTACTACGCGAGGCACGCGAATGAGACCGAGCTCCGGATCCACTCGCACTTCGGTAAACACCGCGCCGAATGAGTGCGTCGAATATTTTTGCGCCTCTTCGCTGGCGTGCGACGACAGAGTGACTTCCACCGGCTGTCCGCCGGCGCGCTTGATGGCGTTGACGTAGGATTCGTCCGGACGCGTCATCGCGTCGAGCTTCTTCTTCAACGCCACTCCGGCATCGTGGACGGCGCTTCCAGTCGACGCGGCTGTGACTGAACCCGTGGACGCTGGATTCTCCGGCATGTCGGTTACGCCGAGCTCGAAACGAACGTGATCGACAGGAACGCCGATCGCATCGGCGGCAACTTGCGACATCGACGTGTACGTACCGCATCCGATTTCCTGAGAACCGGCGCGCACGACGACGGTGCCATCCGGATTCATTCGCGCCATCGCGCCAGCGCCGCTGCGTCGAGCTGGATAAGTCGCTGTTGCCATGCCCCAACCCACGAGCCATCGTCCGTCGCGCATCGATCGCGGTGTCGGCGATCTCTTCGCCCATCCAAATCGCTCAGCGGCCAGTGTATAACAGTTGCGAAGCGACTTGCTCGACCAGGGTTTGCCGCTCTCGGGATCGTTATCGGCGTAGTTCTTCAAGCGAAGCTGCACCGGATCCATCGACAACGCGTAGGCGAGCTCGTCCATCGCGCTCTCGAGTGCGTACGTGCCGGTAGATTCGCCAGGCGCCCGCTGGAACGTCGGCGAGCCAACGTTCAACCGAATGAGATCGTATTCCGTTTCGACGTTCGGACATTCGTAGAGCATCCGCGTCTGATTCGTGGCTGGCTCGACCCAGTCTTCGATCGTCGATGTGTTGGATGTGCTCGTGTGCCGAATCGCAGTGAGAGTTCCATCGCGAGTGGCGCCGAGTGAGATGCGCTGAATTGTGCGGGGCCGTCCGCCGACGGGTCCGAACTGCTGGCGACGTGTCAGCATCAGCTTCACCGGGCGTCCGACAACGCGAGCACCCATCGCGGCGAGAATTTCGTGCGACCACGCGCCGCCTTTGCTGCCGAATCCGCCGCCGGTGAAATAACTCACGACCCGAACGGCGTCGGGCTGCAACCCGAACGCGCGCGCGACGGTATTGCGCACGCTGAAGATTCCCTGTGTCGATGTGTAGAGCGTGAGATGGTCGCCTTCCCAGATCGCGACGGTGTTGTGCATCTCCATCGGATTGTGGTTCTCGAGCGGCGTTGTGTACTCCTGCTCGATACGTGTCGTGGCGTCGCGCAGTGCGGCGTCGACGTCGCCGCGTTTCACCGTCCGTTCTCCGCCAAGGGGATGAACTGATTCGGGCGGATTTTTCGGCGCAGTCGACATATCCAGAACGGGAGACTCTGTCGCGTAGCGCGCTTTGACGAGGAGAGCGGCCTCCATCGCTGCCTCGAGTGTATCCGCGACGACGAGCCCGATCGGCTGGCCGTTGTAGTGGACTTCAGTGTTTTGGAGCACGGTTGGAATGCGCATCGCTCCGCCGCGCCCGGCGGGGCCTTGCGCGCCATTTCCGGCTTGTGCGCCTACCGCTCCTGGAACCGTCACCTTGGGCGCATTGAAAGGAGTCAGCACCGCACGAACCCCCGCGACACGTAACGCGCTCGCTGTATCCATCGAGACAACGCGTCCTTTTGGAATTGAGCTCGTCACGATCACAGCGTGTGCGACTCCCGCCACCGGAATCTCGGCCGCGTACCGCGCGCCACCCGTAACCTTGAGTCGGCCGTCGACGCGGTCTAGCGGTTCACCGAGCGAGCTGGGCGCGCGCTTTGTCATGCGACGACCTCCGACAGCGCGCGCTCCAGGGTGCGACGCGCGAGGGTCACCTTGAAGGCGTTGTCCTTTCTGGGATGCGCATCGGCAAGAGCAGCTGCGGATGCTGCCTGAAACGTTGCGGGTGTGGCTGGCTTCCCGATGAGTACGCGCTCCGCTGCCTGTGACCGCCACGGTTTGGTACCAATGCCGCCAAGCGCGACTCTCGCGTTCCTGATAGTTCCCGACCGCACATCGAGCGCGACGGCTGCTGACGCGAGCGCAAATGCAAAGCTCGCGCGGTCGCGGACCTTGAGATAGAGTGATCGACGCGCGAAAGCCAACCCTGGCAGATCGATGGACGTGATCAGATCGCCAGGCTGAAGCACCGTCTCGCGTTCCGGATGCTGTCCCGGCACCACGTGAAAAGTGCTGAACGGAATCGCGCGATCACCGCCACGTCCGCGCACGCGGACAATGGCGTCCAGAGCAGTCAACGCAACCGCGAGATCGGACGGATGCGTCGCGATGCATTTGTCGCTGGTGCCGAGTATGGCGTTCGTGCGACTGATGCCTACGAGCGAGGAACAGCCGGAACCGGGCTCGCGCTTGTTGCACGGCGTCGCGACATCCCGGAAATACGGGCAGCGCGTGCGCTGAAGAATGTTGCCGCCGATCGTCGCCATGTTGCGCACCTGTCCTGACGCGGCGAGCAGGAGCGATTGGCTCACGAGCGGATAACGCTCTTTTACGCGCGCATCCCAGGCGACGTCGCTCATGTGCGCGAGCGCGCCGAGGCGCAGGCCACCGCCGGGGATTTCTGTCACGGCGGATAGAGCGGAATCATTGGCGCGAAGCGGGTTGATATCCACGACCACGGATGGACGCTCGACGTCGAGCTTCATCAGATCGATGAGAGTCGTCCCGCCAGCGACGAATCGCGCGGATCGCTGCGCTCCGGCGCCGGTGCTCACAGCGTCGTCGACCGAAGACGCC
This sequence comes from Gemmatimonadaceae bacterium, assembly GCA_035643845.1. Classification (GTDB taxonomy): domain Bacteria; phylum Gemmatimonadota; class Gemmatimonadetes; order Gemmatimonadales; family Gemmatimonadaceae; genus UBA4720. The sequence goes on from DASQPS010000152.1 coordinate 6,316, forward strand.
GGACGGTACTCGAAGTTGATCACTCGCCTTCTCCGGCGCCGCGCGGATTGTTCGTCCGCACCGACTGCACGGCTGCGACAATTCCCGGATATGCGCCGCATCGGCAAATGTTGCCGCTCATGGCCTCTCGCACGTCGTCGTCAGACGCGCCCCACGGCTCGCGCAGAACTCCGGTCGCGGACATGATCTGTCCCGACGTGCAGTAGCCGCACTGAAAGCCATCGTGTGTTATGAACGCCTGCTGCATCGGATGCAGCGTCTCGCCCTGCGCCAGACCTTCGATGGTCGTGATGCGATGCCCCTGCTGCATCATTGCGAACGTCATGCACGAAAGCACGCGCCTCCCGTCGACGTGCACGGTGCACGCTCCGCACTGGCCGTGATCGCAACCTTTCTTGCTGCCGGTGAGACCCGCGTATTCCCGGAGCGCATCGAGCAGCGTGACGCGCGGCTCGATGTCGACGACGATGTCTTTTCCGTTGACGTTGAGTGTGACTGGATGCGGCGCGCCCGCGGACGGCGTCAATTCCAGCGACTTCACGACCGCCTGCAATTGCCTCGGGCTCACGGCGATTCCCAGCAACGCTGCCGCGGCCAGCGCTGCCTGTACGAACTCGCGGCGGCTGGGCGTTAGCGCCAGATGCTCGGAACTGGGAAGGCGGGACGCGGGGCGCGGGAGGCGGGAAGCGGGAGGCGGGAAGCGGTCGGTCAACGAGGCGTCACCAACCGAGGTGTGCGGGATCGCGTCTACGCCGCTGATGTATCGCCACGAGATCGTTCCGCGCTCGTCGATGACGAAAAGCGCAGTCGTGTTATCGACGCCGAAAAGGTTCGCGATCTCCGGACGCCGCTCCGAGACGATTCGGACCGTACGCTGCGCGTTCCCATCGCCACAATACATCCCGGCGAGCTCTTCGCTCACGGGATCCCAGTGCGGCGAAGCCAGGATCACGAGCACCGTAGAACCCCGCAGGTCCGACAGCATCTTTGGCGAATCGCCGTCCCCGTTTTCCGCGAGCGGGAAGTCAGGCGCCGTATCGCCAATCCCTAAGATGGGTGAAGCGCTGTGCATGGTTCTCCGCCGCTCCATACTGAAAAACCTTCAGCTGGCGCTGCAAGAGGCGTGCTGATTGCAGTGCTTTCGGTGAGAGTCCGATGTGCTCCTAAGAGGAGGTATCCTGGCGCGCACAATCCTGATCGCTCAACTCGACATCAGTCGATGAAACACTGGCAAGAGACATCGCGCATCCTCCAGGCGGTGCGACAAAACGTCGAGCAAGGGCGCAAGGCAGCCATCGCCACCGTGATTCGCATCGAGGGCTCCGCTTACCGGCGCCCCGGCGCCAAGATGCTCATCACTGACGACGGTGCGATGCTCGGCAGCGTCAGCGGCGGTTGCCTCGAGGCCGATGTCCGCGAAATCGCCCTCTCTGTCATTCAGAGCGGAGCGCCGAGGGTGCTGCACTACGACACCGGCACCGATTATCAGCTGCCATTCGGTCTCGGACTCGGCTGCAACGGCTCAGTAGACATCTTCGTTCAGCCTGCGACCACAGGCGTTCTTCCGGCGACCGTCGCGCAAATAGGGCAGCTCCTTGAGGGCGATGAACCGTTCGCTGTGTGCACGGTAATCGGCGGGCCTCAAGGAGTCGGGGACGAAGTCGTAGTCACGACGCGCGGGAAACTGATCGGCTCGAGCGGAGACGCAAGTCTCGATCACCGAATCGCGAGGCACGCGAGCGAGATCCTCGGGAGCGATGACTCACACCTCCAGAATTTTGGAGCCTGCGAGATTTTCGTCGATCTACAGACGCCGCCGCCCTCTCTCGTTGTCTTCGGTGCCGGCGACGATAGTCGGCCGCTCGCCAAATGCGCGGTGGACGTTGGCTTCCGAGTCACCGTCGTCGATCACCGTCCGGCTTACATCTCGCCCGACAACTATCCGCCCGACGTTCGTCTGATCGAGGCGCGCGCCGATGCTGCGATTCCTGGTCTCGTGCTCGGTGCGCAGACTTATGCGGTCGTCAAGACGCACTCACTCGAACACGACACCAATTGGGTGTCGCGATTGCTCGCGACCGACGTGCCTTACATCGGCATTCTGGGACCGCGCAGTCGCACCGATGAAATATTGCGCGAGCTCCGCAGGGAAGATGACGAACGGATCTTCGGACCGGTCGGGCTCGACCTGGGCGCTGAAGGCGCGGAACAGATCGCGGTGAGCATCGTCGCCGAGCTGCTCGCGATGGTTTCCAATCGAGAGCCGATCCACCTTCGGCAGAAGTCAGAAGCCATCCATGCCAACTGACAACGCCGCAGGAGTCGCCGGCGTTTTATTGGCGGGCGGGCCGTCGAGCCGAATGGGAAAGAACAAGCTCCTGTTGGACATCGACGGCGAGACGATCGTGCACAGCGCAGCGCGCAAAGCTATCGCTGCGGGTTTGGATCCAGTGGTCGTCGTGCTCGGCCACGAAGCCGAACGTGTCGAACGCGAGCTCGACGATCTCGGACCCGCCTGTCGCACGGTCGTGAACGCCGATTACATGCGGGGCATCAACTCCTCTCTGAAAACCGGCATCGCAGCTTTGCCAACAACGGTTGACGCGGTCGTCGTGATGCTCGCCGACATGCCGTTCGTCACGAGCGAGATGATCTCATCACTCGTACAGCGCTATCGAGCGAAGCGCCCTCCGCTCGTCATCTCCGACTACGAAGGAGTGAGCGCGCCGCCGATGCTGTACGACCGCGCGCTCTTCCCCGAATTGCAAACAATGGAAGGTGAAGGTTGCGGAAAAGTAGTGGTGCGACGCCACCGCACCGAAGCGGAAGTGCTCGCCTGGCCAGCCGACGCCCTCGCCGATCTCGATGTCCCCGCTGACTACCAGGCTACTTCAGCTCGAATCTCCTCACCGACGACCATGCGCCTGTAGTGCACTGATAAAAGTCACTGCTCCTTGTTAGTGTCGCTGCAGGAATTACATTCGGCCGCAATCCAACATGTCGATTTCCCGACGCGAAGCTCTTCGCGAACTGAGCGCTTTGTTCGCGATCCCTTTCATTAGATGGCCCGATCGCCTCGCAGATCCGCTCGCGGGCACGATCGCCGAATATCAGGCCGGACGCGCGCGTGGTGACTGGAGCGCGATTCAGGTAACGAGAGAAGCGCTCGATCGCTGCAATGCGTGGAATCCGAAACTCCACAACGTCGACGAACTGTCCAAATCCGCACTGGATGACGCCCGCGCATCCGACGCGCGCTTGCATCGGCGTGCTTTGCGTGGCCCGCTCGACGGCGTTCCAGTGTTCGCAAAAGCGATCTACGACATGAACGGCCTTCCGACGACCGCTTCGAACGAGGAGTGGGCGCGGCTCTTTGCACAACCCGTTCATCGGGATTCAATCGAGATCGCACGCATGCGCGCCGCCGGCGCGATCGTGCTCGGCAAAACAGTCGCCGATGATTTCGCGTATCACGGCAGCGGGACCAGCTCGCTATCGGGACAGGTGCGGAACCCATACGACCCGACCGGAACCAAAACGCCCGGCGGCTCGAGCGCCGGATCCGCGGTCTCCGTCGCCTGTGGAATAGCCTTCGCCGCACTCGGCACCGACGACGGCGGCTCGAACAGAATTCCGGCACAGTTCTGCGGCGTTGTGGGAATGAAACC
>DASQPS010000153.1:0-16727 GCA_035643845.1 Gemmatimonadaceae bacterium
CCGATGCCTGCTCCAGAAACCAGACCGAGTGGTGACGAAGGCGACGTCGACATCATCTTCCACGTCAAAGAGAAGCGCACCGGCAACGTGAATTTCGGGGCGTCGATGGGCCAGGGCACAGGCCTCGGCGGATTCATCGGACTCGATCAGCCGAATCTTCTCGGGCGCTGCAAAAGAATGCAGGTTCAGTGGCAGTTCGGACGCTACATCAACGATTTCAACACGACCTACAGCGATCCGAACATTCGCCAGTCTCGGATTTCCGGGAGCCTGACGGCATATCACAGCCGGTCGCGCTTCCAGATCGCGGAGCTCGGTGGCGCCGTCCGAACGGGCGGCGAGCTGCAACTCGGCTTCCCCGTGCCCAATTCACTCTACACGCGACTCTTCGTCTCGTATGGCGGCGAGAAGGTCAACTACGAGAGCACGGGCCTACTGGCGACAGTCGCGGACGCGTGCAAGAACTGCTTCCGATCTACGCTCGGATTCACAGCGACCCACGACACGCGCACGGGTCTGCCATTCCCGGCCGATGGCGGACTTCAATCATTCAACGCGCAGTTCAACGGCGGACCGCTCGGGGGCACCGCCTCGTTCCAACGCTACACCACTGAGCTTCGCTCCTATGCTCCAATCGGCCACTTAGGCGGAAGTGTCCTGGGCGGAGAGCCGATGATGTTCGTCGTCGGGCTCTCGGCGCGGTCAGGAGCGGTATTCGGAAGCACCGGTCCTTTCTTTTATTCGCAGGCGTTTACGCTCGGGGGAACACAGTACGGCGAACCGTTGCGGGGTTACGACGAGTTCTCGATCACCCCTAACGGATTTAATCCAAATGCGGACCAGAACCAGGCGAGCATCTCTTCATTCGGAAACGCGTTCTTCGTCGGAACAGCCGAGATAGGCTTGCGGGTGAATCAATCTCTGTACATGAACACGTTCTTCGAAGGTGGTAACGTCTGGAACAAGCCGCGTGAGTTCGATCCGACGCGACTCTTCAGAAGCGCAGGCTTTGGAGTCAGCACTTTGAGTCCCCTTGGACCTTTGGGTGTGGACCTCGGGTACGGGTTCGACAAAGTAGACAATCAGGGGCGGCCGGCACCCGGCTGGAAGCTCCATTTCAAACTAGGACAATTCTTCTAACACCGGAGTACTAATGCGAGTGCTTCTTCGTGCGAGCGTCTTCGCACTGGCCACATCGCTGACCATCGCAGGAACCGCTCGCGCTCAGACAGCCGCGAGCGCCCCGCCTGGTCCGATCAAGATTGGCTACATCAATTCCGCGCTGCTGCTTCAGCAAGCGCCGGGGCGCGCCGAGGCCGAAGCCCAGTTCGATCGGGAAGTCGGGGCCTACAGGCAGCAGCTTCAGCGCATGAATGATTCTCTCAACGCGCTCATGGCGGCGTTCGACCGTGATGCGCCAAAGCTGGACACGACAGCGCGTGCGACGCGTGGGCAGGCGATACGCGACAAAGAGACCGAGTACCAGAACCGAGCTCGGGGACTCGATTCGACCATGCAGGCGCGCCAGGCGCAGCTCGTGAAACCGATTATGGAGCGCGTGCAGAACGTCATCGAAGCTATTCGTGCCGAAGACGGCTATTCGTTAATTCTGGACGTCGGAGCACAGGCGACGGTAGTCGTAGCCGCCGATAAGAGACTTGACCTTACGGATCGTGTTCTGGCCCGGCTCAAGTCGCAGGGCGCTCCGCCGGCGACGCCGGGTGGCGCACTGGTGCCACAACCGGCGGGAGTGACTCGGCCCAAGAAGTGAGTCGAGCCTCCGACTCCGGCAACTCAATCAGCGGTGATGGTGCTAGCACCGTCACCGCTGAGGCTATTGCGGGGATGGTGTCGGGCGAGTTGATCGGAGACCGCGCGGCGGCGATTAGTGCGGTGGCCCCACTCGATCGGGCTGGAAAGCAGCACCTGAGCATACTGAGCAGCGCAAAGTATCAGTCGCTCTTTGCAAAGACGGCCGCCGGTATCGTGCTCGTCGATCCTGAATTTCGGGACGCGCCCGGGACTCCCGCGGCCCGGATCATCGTCAAGCAACCGCTCGAAAAATTGTTGTCGCTGCTGCCTCGCCTCTATCCGGAGCGCGCGCCTTTGTCCGGTATCGCGCCGACAGCTCGAATCGGTAGGGGCGCGATCCTCGGCGAACGCGTATCGGTGCAAGACTACGCGATAATCGGCGCGCACGCACACATTGGTGACGGTGTCGTGATCGGTAGCCACACTATTGTTGGAGATGGAGCCGTGATCGGCGACGACTCGAAGCTGAGGGAACACGTCACGGTTTATCCGGGCGCGGTGATCGGCGAGCGAGTGATAATCCATTCCGGTGCGCGAATCGCGAGCGACGGCTTCGGATACGTGTTCCAGGAAGGCGCGCACAAAAAGATCCCCCATGTGGGCAAATGCGTCATCGGTGACGACGTCGAGATCGGAGCGAATACGACCATTGATCGAGGCAGCATCGACGATACGGTCATCGGCAACGGGACCAAGATCGATAATCTCGTGCACGTCGCCCACAACGTTCGCATAGGGGAAAAGTGCCTTATCATGGCGCAGGTGGGGATCGCGGGCTCCGTGACGATCGGCGACGGCGCGATCCTCGCCGGGCAAGCGGGGATAAGTGGACACCTAAGCATCGGCGCTGGGGCCCGGCTCGCCGCACAGGCGGGTGTGTTTGGCGATATTCCAGCTGGCGAAACGTGGTCCGGATATCCGGCGCGACCCCATCGTGATTCGCTTCGGGCGTCCGCGGCACTGTTTAAATTGGCCGGCATGATGCGCCGCCTCGAAACACTGCTGGAAACATCCCCGGACAAGTGAGTCGCAAGACTCTCGCGCGTCCCGCCGTGCTCGCTGGGACCGGCCTGCACCTCGGAGTCGAATGCACGATAACGTTTCGGCCAGCGAGCGCGCGACAGGGAATTATCTTTCGCCGCATCGACCGCCCAGGCGCATTGCCAATCCGCGCCCATGTGAGCGAGGTCAGCGGGAGCGAGCGAAGAACGCAACTTGGCACTGGCGACGATGCGATTCATACAGTGGAGCATGTCCTCGCTGCCGTGAGCGGCCTCGGCATCGATGACGTCACGATCGAGATGGATGGACCTGAGCCACCTATACTCGATGGAAGCGCGGCGCCATTCGTGGAGGCCCTGTCGGCTGCAGGGAGCGCCGCAATCGATGGAGAGCCGGATTTCCTGGATCTGAGCGAGGCGGTCCGAATAATCGACGGTGCCTCCGTCTACGAGGCCTACCCGGCCAACCAGCTGGAGCTGGAAGTCACCATTGAGTTTCCGCATCCTCTGATCAAGAACCAGTCAAGAAGATTCGTCGTCACGGAGGAATCGTTTGCGCGGGAGCTATCGGGTGCGCGCACATTTGGCTTCATTCATGAGGTTGAATCGCTTCGGGCCAAGGGGTTGATCAAGGGAGCCACGCTGGACAATGCGGTGGTCCTTGACGACAGCGATATTGTCAGTGGCGCGCTACGGTGGGATGACGAGTTCGTGCGTCACAAAGCGATGGACTGCGTGGGCGACCTTGCCCTCGCTGGCGCGCGGGTCCGTGCGCGAATTGTTGCGCTGAAGCCGAGTCATCGCGGCACAGTGACGCTGGTTCGCGAGATGGTGAAAGCCGGCCGAAAGGAGAAACGGATGGAAGAGAAGAAGGCGACGTTTGCCATTGAAGACATCATGAAGGTTTTGCCGCATCGGTATCCATTCCTTCTGGTGGACAGAATCATCGAGATCGAAGAGAAGAAACGGATCGTCGGAATAAAAAACGTCACGATCAACGAGCCCTTCTTTCAGGGACATTTTCCCGGACATCCGATCATGCCCGGTGTTTTGATCATCGAGGCAATGGCGCAGGTCGGTGGGATGCTGCTACTCGGGTCCGTTGCGGATCCGGACACGAAAGTCGTTTACTTCATGTCGCTCGACAACGTAAAATTTCGTCGCCCGGTGAAGCCTGGTGACCAGCTTCGATTCGAGCTCGACGTGACGCAACTCAGGGGAACGGTTTGTAAGATGCGCGGCATTGGAAAAGTCGATGGCGATGTCGTGGTCGAGGCGGACATGGCTGCAACTATACGCGACCGATGACGGCGAAGCGGATCCACCCGACCGCGATAGTCTCATCGGATGCCGAAATCGGCTCCGGCGTCGAAATCGGTGCATTTGCAATCGTGGGAGAGGGCTGCTCAATCGGGGATGGAACCGTCATCTCGCCGAGGGCCACGCTCGAGCGCAATGTCAGCGTCGGGCCCATGGTGAAGGTCGGGATTGGCAGTATCCTCGGCGGTCCTCCCCAGGATCTCAAGTTCGCTGGCGAAGAGACGACTGTGGAGATCGGAGAAGGGACGGTGATCCGCGAATACGCGACGATCAATCGCGGTACGGCTCATTCGTTCAAGACGACGGTCGGTCGCAACTGCCTGCTCATGTCGTACGTGCACATTGCGCACGACTGTCAGATCGGAAACAACGTCATCCTGTCGAACGTTGTTCAGCTCGCGGGCCATGTGACCATCGAAGACAAAGCCATCATCTCCGGGCTGTGCGCCGTGCATCAGTTCGCAAGGATCGGCAGACACAGCTTCATCGGCGGATGTTCGCGCGTGTCGAAAGACATTCCACCATTTCTGAAAGCGGTTGGAAACCCGGTGAAGCTTTATGGCCTGAATACGATCGGCCTGCAGCGAGGCGGAATAGAGGAGTCGACGATCCGTGAGCTGAAGCGCGCCTACCGTCTGCTCTTTCGCTCGGATTTGAACGTCAGCCAGGCAATCGAGCGCGCGCAGACAGAGCTCGAACCGCTGCCCGAGGTGAAGGAGCTAATGCGATTCGTGGAAGCGAGTGAGCGCGGAGTCGTGATTTGACCGATCACCCTCGCGTCGGAGTGGTCGGCGCGGGCAGCCTCGGCTTTCACCACATAAGAATTCTTCGGGACCTGACGGGAGTCCGCTTCAGCGGATTCGTGGACTCCAGGCCTGACCGCGCACGCGAGGTGGAAAAAGAGCTCGGGGTTAAGGCGCACGAATCTCTGGATGCGCTACTCGCCGACTCCGACGCCGTGATCGTCGTCGTGCCCACGTCCGCGCATTTCGCGGTCGCGAGTACCGCAATCGAGCGTGGCAAACACGTCTTCATCGAGAAACCGATCACGACAACGCTCGAAGAAGCGGATAAGCTGCTCGAGCTTGCTCGAGAGAAAGGCGTGCTCGTCCAGATCGGTCACATCGAACGCTTTAACCAGGCTGTTCGGGCAGCACTTCCCCATGTGAACAAGCCGAGGTTCATCGACAGCGAGCGACTCGCGCCATTCAGCCCGCGCGGGGCAGACGTCGCGGTGGTGCTCGACCTCATGATCCACGATATCGATTTGCTCCTGACACTGGTTGGGTCGGGCGCCAAAGATATTTCCGCAGTCGGAGTTCCGGTTCTGACTCCGATGCTCGACATAGCAAATGCGCGCGTCACGTTTACCTCGGGCGCCGTAGCGAACATCACCTCGAGCCGGATATCGAGGGAACGAAAGCGCAAAATCAGAATCTTCCAGCAAAGCGGATATCTGTCGCTCGATCTCGCGGCCGGGACGGGCGAATTCTTTCGACTGCGAAAGGACATCGACCCTATGTCGCTCCGCTCGGCCCCCGCTGACATCACCGCATTCGTGGATCGGATAAAGCTGGAAGCGCCCGCCGGTGAGCCGCTCAAGCTCGAGCTGGAAAGCTTTGTCGCGGCGTTGCACGGAAGGGGGCCCATCGTCGTGACTGGAGAGGAAGGAAGATTGGCTCTTGGTGTCGCCCTCCGGATAGTGAAGGAGATCGAGCTCACTCTTCCATCGCTTGTCGGTCGCCCGCACCAGCATGCGTAAGATCCTGTTCGTGGTGGGAGAAGCATCCGGTGACCTCCACGCGGCCGGCGTTGCGGCCGCGTTACAGCGACAGCGACCTGAATTGGTTCTAACGGCCGTTGGAGGACCACGCCTCGCGGAGCAGGGAGTCGAGCTGCTGCACCGCGATTCCGAGCTGGGCGTTATGGGATTTCTGGAGATTCTGAAGTACGTGCCGCAGCATTTTCTGCTGCTTCGCCGGCTCGAGTCGATCATGAGGCGAGGGGAAATTGCTCTGCTGATACTCATCGACTATCCAGGCTTCAATATGAAAGTAGCCGCCGCGGCCAAGAAAGCGGCGGTGCCGGTTCTCTACTATGTGACGCCGCAGGTGTGGGCCTGGGGTGCGGGACGCCTCCCAAAACTCGCCGCTCTCGTTACGAAGGCAGCCGTGATCCTACCGTTCGAGGAGCCACTCCTGCGGGGCTACGGTATCGATGCGACCTTCGTCGGACATCCGATGCTCGATCGCGCGGTGAACATGCCGAGCAAGCAAGAGGCGCGAGAGACACTCGGATTGTCGAATTCGGCGCCCGTACTCGCTCTTTTTCCTGGCAGTCGCCAGCAGGAGATTGAGCGTCACATCGACGACTTTGTTAACACCGCGCGAGAATTAGAGAGCAGACTGCCGGGACTCCAGACGATTGTGAGCGTGGCACCAACAGTCGCGCTCGACTCGAGACGATGTCCGTTTCGACTCGTGCATTCGGCATCTCTTACGGTTCTTCGCGCCGCGGATGCAGCATTGTGCAAGAGCGGGACGACCACTCTCGAGGCGGCGATCGCTGATTGCCCACTCGTGGTTGCGTACCGAACTGGTCGGATTTCATTCGCTCTTGCCAAGCGGTGGGTCAAGATTCCACACATTGGCCTCGTCAACGTGGTCGCGGGTCGCGAGGTCGCGCGCGAATTCATCCAGGACCAAATCGTCCCAAAAGAAATTGCGAATGCAATGGTCGACCTGCTGCAACCCGGTAACGTGCGGCGCATCGAAGTTCTCGCTGGACTGGCAGATGTTCGCGGCAAGCTCGGAGTCCCGGGTGCCGCCGAAAGGGTTGCGCAAATGGCGGGGGCAATGGTAGGCGAGCCCGGATGAGCGAAGAGCGCGAATCGCTTTCCTTCAGCTCGCGCGCGGTATTGCATGTCGGAAGATCTTTCCTTCAGATCCTTGGGAGGACGTGGAGATTTCGGGTCGTGAATGGCGCGAGAGTCACCGAGCTGAGACGCTCAGGCCGGCCGTTCATATTCGCGCTCTGGCATGGCCATTTGCTGCCGTTGCTCTGGTACCATCGTGATCAGGGCGTCATGGTTCTGATCAGCGAGCACCGTGACGGCGAGCTCGTCGCGCGCGCAGCCGAATCGCTGGGCTACGGTCTCATTCGCGGGTCGACGACACGCGGGGCGGATCGGGCGCTCATCTCCCTCGTTCGTGAGCTTCACGCCGGCCGCGAGATCGCGATCACTCCCGACGGACCTCGCGGCCCCGCGGAAAGCTTTGCTCCCGGCGCGCTTGTAGCGGCGCAACGGGCCGATTGTTACATACTTCCAGTTGCGATTTTCGCCCGGCCGGCGTGGCGGCTCGGCAGCTGGGACAGGTTTATGATTCCGAAACCGTTCGCGCGCGTAACGATCGCTTATGGCGAGCCGTCGAAGGTTCTTGCAACCGATGCTCGCTCGGCCGCGGCCGAAGCGCCCAGGTTCGAGCGTCTCATGAGAGACACGGTCGAGATCGCGCATGGTTGACCTGGCGAGCCTGATCCAAGCGGCGTGGAGCGGCCGCGGCCTGAGATCACGGGTCATGCGCGCGGCCCTCATGCCCCTCGAGCTCGTTTATCGGGGCGTGGTTGGAGTGAGAGGCACACTCTACGATGCCGGTTTAATTCGCGTAGAGAATTTTTCGGTGCCTGTGCTCAGTGTTGGAAACCTCACGGTCGGCGGCACGGGAAAGACGCCCGTGGCTGCGTGGGCCGCGCAACGGCTTGCCGAGCGGGGTGCGAAACCGGGAATCGTCCTGAGGGGATACGGTGGCGACGAAACTCTGGTGCACGAACGCCTCAATCCCGGCATGCCCGTGATTATAGCGACCGATCGTTCGCGAGGAATCAGAGAAGCAATCGCGCAGGGAGTGGACGTCGTGGTGCTGGATGACGCGTACCAACATCGCCGAGCATCGCGTGATGCGGACGTGCTTCTCATAGATGCGGATACGTGGAGCGGCGCGGCGAGACTGCTTCCTGCTGGTCCCTGGAGAGAGCCTCTCAGCTCGGCACGTCGTGCGAACCTGATAATCGTTACCCGAAAAATCGCTACACCGACTGCCATCGATGGAGTGCGAAGCGCAATCTCCTTCGCAGCACCGGGAGTGCCGATTGCAGTAGCGCAGCTCGCTCCGCACGAGTTACGCAGCACATCAACGGGCCAGACGCTGCCATTGCACGTTCTGCGTGGCTCTGATCTGATGGCTATCGCTGCAGTTGCGCGCCCCGAATCCTTTTTCAGGCAGCTCACGGAGCTCGGAGCTGTCGTGCGACCGCACAGTTTCCCCGATCATCATTCATTCACGCCGCGCGAGGCGAGTTATTTGGCAGCGCAATCGGATAACTCGGACTTCGTCGTTTGTACGCTCAAGGATGCAGTGAAACTCGAAACCATATGGCCTGCCGAAGCAGGGTCATTATGGTATGTTTCACAGCGCCTGAAAATCGAAGACGGGCAGCCACACATTGACCGGTTGCTCGACAATCTTCTCCCGGTCTCGCGCTGAACAAACCCACCTGATCGACTGCAAACTCCACATCATGGCCACTGATTACAAGATTCCCGCACACAAGCTGGTTCGCCCCGACAAAGACCATTTTCTCGACGAGGAAAACCCATTTGAGGCGATGATGTCGCGCTTCGACAAGGCGGCGGAGCTGCTGGATCTGGAGCCTGGCATGTACAAAGTGCTGAGGCAGGCGGAAAAGCAGATCATCATCTCCATTCCGGTGATGATGGACAACGGCGAGGTCGAGGTCTACGAAGGATACCGCGTTCTGTACAACACTTCTCGCGGGCCGGCGAAAGGCGGAATTCGGTTTGACCTTCAGGTCACACTCGAAGAAGTAAAAGCGCTTGCGGCGTGGATGACGTGGAAGTGCGCGGTGGTGAATATCCCCTTTGGCGGATCGAAGGGCGGCGTGAAATGCGACCCATTGGCAATGAGCGCCGGCGAGTTGGAGAAGCTTACGCGACGGTACACATCGGGAATCATCAACCTGCTGGGGCCAGACTCCGATGTTCCCGCGCCCGACGTCAATACCAATGAGCGCGTGATGGCATGGGTGATGGACACTTACTCCATGCACGTCGGCCACACGACCACTTCAGTAGTCACAGGAAAACCAGTCGAGCTCGGCGGATCCCTCGGCAGGCGCGAAGCAACGGGGAGAGGTTGCATGATCGTCACGAAGGAAGCGCTGAAACACCTCGGCATGCCCGTGAAGGGAACGACTGTATCGGTGCAGGGCTTTGGCAATGTCGGATCGGTCGCGGCGCAGCTTCTGGCGCGTGAAGGGTGCAAGATCGTCGCGATCGGCGACAGGTCGGTATCGCTGCACAATCCGAAGGGAATCGACATCGACGATGCGATCGCGTACGTGAAGAAGAATCGCTCACTCGAGGGCTACGACAAGGGAGACCCGCTCAAGGGCGGTGATCTGCTCACACTGGATGTCGATGTGCTCGTTCCCGCCGCGCTCGAAAACGTCATCACCACGAAGAACGCGAAGGACATCAGAGCGCGAATCATCTGCGAGGGGGCCAATGGTCCCACGACTGCTGCAGCCGACTCGATACTCGACGAAAACGGAATCTTCGTCATCCCTGACATTCTGGCGAACGCTGGCGGCGTGACGGTGTCGTATTTCGAATGGGTGCAGGACCGTGGCGGATATTTCTGGCCCGAGGATCTCGTCAACGAGAGACTCGAGTCGATAATGCGGCGAAGCTTCAGTGATGTCCTCAGTCTTTCGCGCCAGCATCGTGTAAATATGCGAACTGCCGCCTATATGGTGTCGATCAGCAGAGTGGCGAGCGTGCACAGGCTGCGCGGCATCTACGCGTAGATGCGGCTGGTCGTCGCAGTCGTGGGGAAAGCGCGCAATCCCGCCCTCGGCGAGGCGATCCGGGACTACGAGACACGAGCGGCGCGGTACTGGCCGCTCGACGTGCATGAAGTGCGCGAAGAACGCGCGGCGGGGAAGACCTCCATCGAGATTGTAAAGGACAAAGAGGGAGACAGGCTGGCGGAGCGAATTCCGGGTGGTGCTCATACAGTTGTCTGCGAGCAAGGCGGCCGGCCGCTCGATTCCAGCCAGTTCGCCGATTTTCTTCGGCGCGCTCGCGATGAAGATCGCGACCTGGCGTTCGTGATCGGAGGCGCGTTCGGATTGGCCACGAATCTTTCGTCGAGAGCTGCCACGAAGCTGTCGCTCGCTCCATGGACGCTTCCTCACGAGATCGCGCGACTCGTGCTCGCGGAACAGATTTATCGCGCGGGAACGATCGTACGCGGCGAACCTTACCACAAATGACGACGGCGGGACGCAGCGATCGGCTGAAGCAGCGGTCGGGATCGGAGGAGGCGGACTGGTTTGAAGAATGGTTCGGTGTTGACTATCTCCGCATCTATCAGCATCGCGATGAAACCGAAGCCGAGCGGATGGTCGATCTCATCGGGGAGCATATGCGCGGCAGCGATGTCAGAGCCGTGCTGGACCTTGGCTGCGGCGCCGGACGACACTCGCGCGCGCTGTGCGAGCGCTGGTGGACGGTCGGTCTCGACTTGTCGGCGGCGTTGCTGCGCATCGCACGTCGCGAAATGCCGGACGCTCCGTACGTGCGAGCGGATATGCGCGAGCTGCCCTTCGACGCAAAAAGCTTTGACCTCGTCGTGAATCTGTTCACGAGCTTCGGATACTTCGAGGATGACTTGGAGAACGCGCGCGTTTTATTGTGCGTCTGTTCGGCATTGAGAGTAGGCGGAGCCTTCGTGATGGATTTTCTGAACGCCGCGCAGGTGCGGCATGATCTCGTTCCATACGACGAACGAGTGGAAAATGGCATCACGATTGAACAAACCCGCGCAATCAGTCCCGACGATCGATTCGTCGAGAAAACAATCAGACTCCGCGAACGCGGAAAGGAATACATCGAACGAGTGCGACTCCTGAGCGCTTGCGACCTCGAAAAGATGCTCGAGAGCGCGGGATTCGACATCAGCAAGCGGGTGGGAGATTACTCGGGGCGGCCCTGGTCCGAGAGTTCGCCACGCACAATCATCTTCGCGACGCGGCGATGAGAGTTCCTCGAGTCATATCGCAACCGCTCGGCGGGAATCCTCTAGCGATGGCGGCGATCGCTGGCGCTGTGCCTTCGGGATGGTACGAGCCGACGCCACGCGACGTCGAATCGTGGCGCGAGCGCAGTGAGCGAGTACGGTCGCAGTTCTCTCCAGATTGGCTCGAGAGGCTTAATCCAGCGTTCCAGGCTACAGGCCCCGCGAGCGACCGGCTGAGCGCGGTTGCGAACGGAAAAGGAGTCATCGTCACCACGGGTCAGCAGCCCGGGTTGTTCGGAGGTCCGGTATACACTCTATCGAAAGCACTGAGTGCGCTTGCGTTCGCTGATGCTCTGCAGGAGGCGACCGGCGTGCCCGTCGCACCGGTTTTCTGGGCGGCGACTGACGACACTGATTTCAGAGAGGCAAGCAGCACGGCAATCTCCACGACAGGAGGCGCGCAACAGCTTCGCATCGATCATGCGGAGCCATTGGGTCGACCAATGGCAGCGATGTCGCTCGGAGATGTTTCCGCGCAGCTTGACGCGCTTGTGAGGTCCGCAGGCTCTGCGGTCGACCGATCTCCCATTGAGTTCCTCGAACAAACCTACCGACCACGGGAAACGATAGGTTCCGCGTACGTAGCATTCCTCCGCGCCCTTCTCTCGCCTTTGGGGATATCGGTTATCGATGCCTCGAGCGCAGCGACTCGTGCAGCGGCGAAGCCCGTGCTGACGAAAGCACTGGAGCGAGCGACGGAGATCGCGAAAGCAGCGCGCGCACAAAACACCGAAATCGAGGCTGCCGGCTTCTCTCCGCAGGTGCAGGAAGTCGCCGGCTTGTCGCTCGTTTTCAGTGGCGCTTCCGGCGGTCGCAAGCGAATTCCCATTAAAGCCGCCGAAAAGCAGACGAACGGCGAAGACCTGGGGCCGAACGTCCTTCTTCGTCCGATAGTCGAGAGAGCAATTCTGCCAACGGTAACGTACATCGGTGGTCCGGCGGAAATCGCGTACTTCGCGCAGCTCGGCGTCATCGCTGATGCGATTGGCGCTGTGAGACCCGCGATCGTGCCACGCTGGTCCTGCACGATCATCGAGCCGCACGTCGAAGAAATCCTCGAGAAACTCTACCTGCTTCCGGAAGATCTGCGGGATCCCCACGAGGCAGAGGCAAGAGTAGCACGCTCACGCTTGCCGAAAAGCGTACTCGACGAGCTCAACGCAACACGTCTCGTCGTGGAGAGTCGCATGGACGCACTGGCTGACGTGGTGGCGGGCACGAATGCACCGGTTGCGCAGAACGTCGCCGGCGGACTGCGCGCAAACTTGATGCGCCGTCTCGATCGTTTCGAGCGACGACTCATCGCCGGGGCCAAGCGACAACACGCACACACCATGACCGAAATCGGAACGGCGCGAGGCTCATTGTACCCACTTGGCAAGCCCCAGGAGCGAGCGCTCAATTTTGTGCCGCTCCTTGCGCGTTATGGCACGGCGCTCCGCGACCAGATGCTGCTTGCGGCAGCGGCACACGCCGGCACGTTGATCGATGGTTCGGGCGCGGTAAGCGCGGCTTTTCGTGATAGTGAACCGCTGCGCGTCTCCGGGTGAAGGACTCACGGCCAGGTGACTCGGCCCGCAGCATCCCGGAGTTTCTCTCGCCCGAGGCAGATGAACTAACCGAGGCCGCGCCGCCAATCGAACGACGGCAAACACCGCGAGCTACGAACGCCGCCTTCGACCGATCTAAGGGCGCTGCGCTTCTGGTTGGAGCAGGAATACTTCTCAGCAGGCTTGCCGGTCTAGTGCGCCAGACATTGATGGCACGTTACCTCGGGGCCGACCTCGTGGCTGACGCCTTCAACGCGGCGTTCAGAATTCCGAACATGCTGCAGAATCTTTTCGGAGAAGGGGTTCTCTCCGCGTCGTTCATTCCTGAATACGCGGGCCTGCTCGGTCGCGGCGACGAAGAGGAAGCTACGAAACTTGCTGGAGCGATCGCGGGGATGCTGGCGCTCGTGGCAGCGATCATCGTCTTGATCGGCGTAATAACAGCTCCCTGGCTCGTCGCGCTAATCGCGAATGGATTCAAGGGTCCAAAGCGTGAGCTCACCGTTCTTCTGACGCGCATACTTTTCCCTGGCGCGGGCCTCCTGGTTTTTTCGGCGTGGTGCCTCGGAATTCTCAATAGCCACCGCCGCTTTTTCATGTCGTACACGGCGCCCGTCCTATGGAATGCGGCGATGGTTGCGACACTCGTAATCTTTCATCGCGGTCACACGCAGGTGCAGCTCGCGATCTATCTCGCCTACGGGTCCGTCATCGGAAGCGCGCTCCAGTTTGGAATTCAGCTTCCACAAGTGTTCTCTGTCGCACATGGAGTAAGACCCAGGCTGACAGCAGCGGCAACGAGTGTGCGGAACGTGTTTCGCAACTTTGTCCCCGCGTTTATCGGAAGGGGCGTGGTGCAGCTCAGCGCGCTCGTTGACGCATGGCTCGCAAGCTATCTCGGAAACGGCGCAGTCTCTTCATTCACGTACGCGCAAGCCATCTACGTTCTGCCCATCAGCCTCTTCGGAATGGCTATTTCGGCGGCTGAACTTCCCGCAATGTCGCGCGCTGTAGGCACAACGGCGGAGATCGGCGCATATTTGCGCGGACGCTTGAGCGATGGTCTGCACAGAATTGCCTACTTCATCGTTCCGAGCGCCGTCGCGCTGTTTGCACTCGGTGATCTTATCGTCCACCTGTTGTTCGAGAGCGGCCGCTTCAATAGGGGCGACACGATCTGGGTGTGGGAGATCCTGATTGGATCCACAGTCGGCATTCTAGCATCGACGATGGGCCGATTGTATTCGTCGACTTTTTACGCGCTCAGGGACACGAAGACCCCGCTTCGCTACGCCGTCGTACGCGTCATCCTCACAACTGCGCTCGGATATTTCTTTGCGCTCATACTTCCAGGGCTTCTCGGCATCGACCCGAAGCTTGGAGCCGCCGGCCTTACGGCGTCAGCCGGAATCGCAGGCTGGGTCGAATTTTTCCTCCTTCGGCGCGAGCTCGACACGCGTATCGGTAGAACTCGCCTGGTCCCCTCGCATATGCTGCGACTCTGGGCGGCCGCGCTCTTCGGCGCGGCGCTTCCATGGGCGTACAAGCTAATCTTCGATCGTAGCTCGCCACTCTTTTCGACCCATGAGAACGCTGTGCACTCGAAGTTCAGCGCGTTCGGACTGCTCGCGCTGTACGGCGTCGCTTACGTCGGACTAACAGCTGCATTGGGAATTCCGGAGGCGACAAACGTGCTCGACCGCGCGCGCCGGGCGCTGCGAGTCCCGAGTCGGCGGCGATGAACGTGCCCGAGCGGGCATGGTATAATTACGAATGCTTTCCGTACCCGACGCCGTTGCCGTAAAGCTTGCACACCTTCCCGATGGGCCTGGTGTCTACCTGTGGAAGGGAAGGGACGGCTCAACGCTTTACGTTGGCAAGGCAAAGCGGTTGCGCTCCAGAGTGCGAAGCTACTTCAGCAATGACCAGCTGGAAAGCGTCAAGACGCGACACCTCGTCGGACTCATCGCTGACCTCGACACGATCGTCGTGCCGAGTGAGGCGCATGCGTTGATTCTCGAGGCGAATCTCATCAAGGAGTACCGGCCGCGCTTCAACATCGCTTTGCGCGACGACAAGTCGTATCCGTACATCAAGGTCACGCTTCAGGAGCCATTTCCTCGCGTATACGTGACTCGGCGCCTCGAGGACGACGGAGCGCGGTACTTTGGACCGTACACGGATGTTGGCGCGATGCGTCGAGCGCTCAATGTGGTGAAGCGCATCTTCACCGTCAGAAGCTGCAATTACGACATGCCGGCCCAGATGCCCGAGCGTCCGTGTCTGGACTACTACATCAAGCGGTGCAAGGCGCCGTGCATTCTGGCGCAGTCGCAGCACGACTACCGGGCGATGATCGACGAAGTCGTGCTCTTTCTCTCCGGTCGGCCGGACGAAGTCGTGCGCCGCGTTGCAGAGCGGATGGATCTTGCCTCTGAGCAGCTCGACTTCGAGCGCGCCGCCGAGTTGCGCGACGTGCTTCAGCACCTCGAACAAATGGAAGAACCGACGGTGGTGCTCGAGGTCGAGGGCGGGGATCGCGATGTGATCGGATACGCGCGCGATGGTGACGACGCCTGCGTGACGGTTCTCCGCATCCGAAGCGGCAAGCTCTTGTCGCGAGAGCAACGATTTCTGGAAAACATCGACGGTGAAGAAGACACCGACGTCATGAGCGTCTTTCTCGCCGGGAGCTACGTCGGCATGCAAGAGAAAGCCCGCCAGCTGCTGTTGCCCTTTGACTTCCCGGATCGCGAGCTCATCGAGCAGGCGCTCCCCGAAAGCAAAATTCAGATCCCGCAACGTGGTCCTCGCCGTGATCTCATCGCGCTCGCTGAACAGAATGCTCGGCACCTGCTCGAGGAGCTGAAGCTTTCGTCGATGGAGGCAGAAGAGCGCGCCGGCGATCCTGTCTACGAGCTGGGCAGAGAGCTCGGTCTGCAACGGCTGCCGAGGTCGCTCGTCTGCTTCGACATCTCTACTACGCAGGGCACCGATACGGTCGGCTCGTGCGTATGGTTCGAGAACGGTCGGCCAAAGCGATCGGAGTACAGGAAGTTCAAAGTGAAGACCGTCGAGGGCACGGACGACTTTGCATCGATGCACGAAGTCGTTCGGCGCTACTTCGATCGGCGCGCCAACGACGAAAAGCCGCTGCCCGACCTCATCGTTATCGACGGTGGAAAGGGTCAGCTCTCGGCGGCATACGCGGCGCTTACCGAGCTCGGGCTCGCGGACCGCCCTTTGATCAGTCTCGCCAAGCGCGAGGAAGAGATTTTCATGTGGGGCCGAACCGATCCCCTGAAGTTATCTCGTCGCTCTCCCGCGCTGAGGTTGCTTCAGCAGGCGCGGGATGAGGCGCATCGGTTCGCGGTGACATATAACCGCAAGCGCAGATCCATGCGGACCGTTACCTCGGAGCTCCTGAAGGTCCCAGGAATCGGCCCGGTAAAGCGCCGCCAGCTGTTGCAGGAGTTCGGAAGCGTGCAGGGGGTTCGAGACGCAGGGGAGGAAGCGATCGCCAAGCTCCCGGGATTCAACGTCGAGCGCGCGCGGAAGCTCCTCGAGTCGCTGGCAGCGACCTCGCCCGTCTGAGCCCAGCGTCAAGAATTCTGCGAAAGGCGAGGCGACCTAAAGCCCGCTCGTTCCTTGATTTCGCCGCTTATAGCTCTAAATTACTTGAGCTATGGTAAGAGTCTCCCACGTCGACGCCGACAGCACCGCTGCAACCCTTGGAATCGAGGCGGGCACTCAACTTCTGACCGTGAACGGTCGGCCGATCGCGGATTTCCTAGACTGGGAATTTCTGACGGCCGAGGACGAGCTCTCGATCGAAGCCAGGCAGCCTAACGGCGACGAGATCGTCTACGAGGTCGAACGATTTG
>DASQPS010000154.1:0-2287 GCA_035643845.1 Gemmatimonadaceae bacterium
GGGAATGGATCCCGCATCAGGCGCGAACACCTTTAGCGCGACGAACTACCACGATCTCACCGACATGCCGTTCTACGTTGGGAGATTCGCAATCGACTCCACGCTCGTTGCCAATCGCTGGATTCGTCTCGCATGGTATCCGGCTGCGAGTCTCACCGCAGCACGACGCGATCGTACATTCGACTGGCTCCAGAAATTCGTGCCTGCCGAAGTCGCGGTCTTTGGCGAAGCGCCGTTCCGCAACTACACCATCTTCCAGCGCTCAGACACACTCGTGAACGGTGGAGGACTGGAGCACCAGGCATCGCAAGTAGACGAGGTCCTTACGTCGCGACTCGACGCCGATTATCTGCCCGGCCTTTACTCGCATGAATTCTTTCACGCCTGGAACGTCAAGCGACTGCGCCCCGCGGATATGGTTCCATATCGCTACGACGATGCCCAGCCGACTACATGGCTGTGGGTTAGTGAAGGTGTGACAGACTACTACAGCGCGGTTGCACTTACGCGAGGAGGTGTGCAAGACAGTAGCGCATTCTTCGGCTTCATCGCCAACGAGATTTCCTCGGTCGCGGACGCCCCGCCGACCGCGGTGAGCGATGCGTCACTCGAATCGTGGATCAATCCGACGGATGGCAGTGGCGGCCTCTACTACCCGAAGGGCGGACTGACCGGCTTTCTACTCGACATCATGATCCGCGATGCAAGCGACAACCGCGGCACCCTCGACGACGTGATGCGCACACTCTACAACATGACATATAAGCGAGGCCGAGGTTTCACGTCGGCCGACTGGTGGAACGAGGTGAGCCATGCTGCGGGCGGAAAGTCCTTCGCCGATTTCGCTCGACGTTACGTCGACGGCCGCGAACCGCTACCGATCGAGTCTGTGCTGGCCCTCGCCGGCCTCCGATTCGAGACAGACACAATCAGAGAGCCCAGACTCGGCGTCGCGACTGCTTCGGACAGCGTTGGCCTTCGAATTACCGACGTTGGATCAACGAGCGCCGCCGCTGTTGCTGGAATTCGGCCCGACGACCGCATCGTATCCATCGGCGACGTACGCATCACCAACGACTCTTCCTTTGAAGCCTTCCGCTCACATTATGCTGGCACCGTGTTAACAACGCTGCCAGCCGTTATTCGTCGGGGAAGCGAGACACTCACTCTGCAGCTCCCCGTGCGGCTGGCCACCCGCGTTCAAACGCGAGTGACCCCCGTACCCAATGCGTCAGCGAAAGCGCTAAGGATACGCCACGGCATTCTCACCGGCTCGCCGCCGCCGGGAAGCGTCACGCCGTAAAAACGCCGCAGGGAACCACCAGTTCGCTCGTCCGAGCAACCCCATCAGCACCGGTACGAGCACGACGCGGATCACGGTTGCGTCGAGTGCTACTGCAAACGCGAGTCCGAGGCCGAACTCACGTGTCGCGGTCAGTCTGGTGAAACCGAATGAGCCGAACAGCACCACCATGATGAGTGCCGCGCTCGTAATGAGCCCGCCCGTCTGCGCGAGACCGTTCACAACCGATGTCGCGTTGTCTCCCGAGCGCTGGTACTCCTCCTTGATACGACCGAGGAGAAAGACTTCGTAATCCATGGACAATCCAAACAGAATCGTAAACAGCATCAGCACGATGAAGGAATTCAGTCCGCCGGGCGGAACGAGTCCGATCATGTGCGCGCCAACGCCTTCCTGAAACACGTAAACGAGAAACCCGTAGGCCGCGAGTACCGAGATCAGATTCAGCGTTATCGCCTTCACTGGAACAACGATCGACCGGAAGGCGAACACGAGCGCGATCAGTGTGATCGCTAGCACGGCCGGGATGACGCGCTTCAGGCTTCCAAAGAGCTCGCTATCGAAATCGAGAATGCTGGCGCTGAATCCCCCGATCGCGACGGCGAGGCCTGCTTTGCGCGCCTCGCTCCACGAATCCGTGCGCAGCGCACGAACGAGCTTCATCACTTCACCGGACTCGGGCGCCGAGTGTGGCACCAGGAGTAGAAGTGCTGATCGTCCGTCCGGGCTCGGCACTACCATCGAGGCCGCCTGCAGCGGCGCAAACCGCGCGTAGATGTCCGTGATTGCAGCCTGTCTCTCCGCAGTTCGAATCGTTCCGTCGCCCTCCGCTTTGACGACGATCGCGATCGGCCCCATCCAGCCCGCCGCAAAATTGCGGTCGAGAATCTCGTAACCCTGACGTGCTTCCATGTCGGGCGAGAGATCCCGCGCGCCCATGTTCCACGCCTTGAGTCGGAGCGTTGGCGCCACGAGGATCGCCAA
>DASQPS010000155.1:0-2566 GCA_035643845.1 Gemmatimonadaceae bacterium
TGGTTGTCGAGTGATGTTTATGAGGGCCGCTGGCTTTCCGTCTCCAGCAATGATACGGACGTGATCCTCGGTGCCGAGTGTCACGGTCGCCAAGTCTCGCACGCGCAGGCCGTGGCCGACGACGACTGCGGCGATGTCGTCGGGGCTGTGCGCCTCCTGCGCACTCACGACGAGATATTGCTTGTAGTCCCTCGAGATTCTGCCCACCGCGCTGACGCCCGTCGCCTCTCGGATCGCAGTCGCGAGATCGTCGTAGGTGAGCCGCTGGTCGGCGAGTCTCGCCGGATCTGCGATTACTTCGATTTCGCGCACGTCGCTTCCCTGCACATCGACGCGGCCGACGCCTGGAACGCGTGAGATGAGAGGCTTGAGCTGGTAGCGCGCGATGTCGTAGAGAGTCGCGGGATCGGCGCCCTCGAGATTGTAGGAAACTATCGGGAAGAGTGACGGCGTCATTCGCTCAACTTCGATGTCGAGGTCCGGAGCTAACGAGGTACGCACCTGATTTACGCGTGCCTGCGTCTGCTGAAGCGCGTAAGTCATGTCAGCCTTATCGGCGAACGTGACGCTGATCTCGGTGCTGCCGCGAATCGTCCTCGATCGAACCCGCGTGACGCCGGGAACGATGCTCACCGCTTCTTCGATTGGACGAGTGACGCTGAAAAGCATCTGTCGCGCGCCGAGCGCGGAGCCTTCTGCGACGATAATGATTCGAGGGAATGCGAGCTCTGGATAGATCGCGGAGGGAAGATTGAGAGCCGCATAGATGCCCGCGACGCTAAGAAGTCCGACGAGCAGATAGATAAACCGGCGTTGCGCGGCGAGAACCTCGAAGAGCGAGCCCACTATTTCGCCTGCGCGACCTTGACGCTGTCCTCCAGCCCGTAAGCTCCCTCCGTTACTACGATCTCTCCGGCGGCGAGACCGGAGACTATCTCCGCAGTGCTCTCGGTTCGGCGGCCAACCGTCACAGCGCGCTCGCGCGCAATGTTGCCCGGCGTAACGACGAAGACTTTGTAGCCGGACCCTTCGGGAACGAGCGCAGTTACCGGAATGACGATCGCTCGTGAGTGAACTGACGTCGCAATCTGTCCAAAAATCGTTTCCCCTATACGAAGCGGTCGCGCGGTTGGCGGGGCGAGTGCACGAACCGACACGCTCCGCGTCACGGAATCCACTGCTCCGCCGACATCGGTGATATGGCCAATGCCGAGTGGTTCACCATTGGCGTTCTCGCCGGCGCTGAGCGTTACAGACGCGCCCGGTGCGATCCGAGCAGCATCAGAGGGCGAGACGTTGAAGATGATATCCAGCGCTCCCAGGTCCGCGACTTCGACGATTGGGACACCCACGTCTACGGAGGCGCCCAGCGGCGCATTCAACTTGGTCACGACGCCTGAGATTGGAGCGCGCAGGATTGCTAGTTGTGCCGTACGACGCGCGATGGTTGCGGCTGCGTCCGCCTGTGCGAGCTCGGTTGCGGCTTGGTCAGCATCCTTGCGAGGCAGGATTCCTTCGTCCGCAAGTCTGCGAGCCCGGTCATAGTTTCTCTGCGCTCCTGCGAGCGCAGCATCCGCGCTTGCAGCGGCGGCGCGAAACGGCGCCTGCTCGAACGCGACAAGGGGCGTGCCGGCGCCTACGTGTTGTCCGGCGGATACGTACACCGTTGCGATGCGCGCTGGCGCGGGCGCGCTGAGGGACGCAATGTGTCCACTTCTCGCGCTGACGGTTCCGATCGCGCTTATGTTCTCCGCGAACGGCGCTATCGCTGCCGTAGTTGTCTTGACCTGGACGAGAGCGGCGGCGCTGGTCTCGTCCGAATCCGAGCTGTGGCAGGCGACGGAAAGCAAAAGCAACACAAGCGTGAATCGAGTCATCATGGGGTTTGCACGGGCAGAGTGTAAACTCTCAAGGTTGCGGTAGCAATCCACGCATCGACCAGATCATCGATGTACTGCGACAGGATTTCTCTCGCATTCCGCTGTGCCTCGAGCACTGCCGGCAATCCCTGCGCGCCTTCGCGATACGCGGTGATCGACATCGCCGCAACACGGTTTGCGCTCTCGACGAGCAATCGATCGCGCCGAATTTTGTCGAGCGCCAAGTTGCGCTGCCGTATCGCGCGACCAATTACAGACTGTGTTTCGAAGCGCGTAAGCGCGAGCTCGGCCCGCGCACGCTCGCGCTCGGCCTCCGCCTGAGCAATCAAACCTTTGTTGCGGTTCAAAAGCGGTAGCGGCACCGACAGACCAAAAGTGGGCAGGATCCCTGTTTCACTCGGATCTCCCTGCTCAACGCCTGCCTGGATGCTGAATGGCGCGAAGACGCTTCGACGCTGAACGCTGATGCCCAGCTCCGCGGCGGCTAGTTCCTGTTCAGCGGCGGCGACGGGAAGAGTTGCGGCAAATCCGTTGGTCTGAATTACCGGAGGTGGTGTCAGAGAATCTGTCGGGACGAGGAAGATGCGCGTCGTATCGAGTCCCATGAGCGCCTGCAGATCAAATAGCGTCGCAACGAGTGAAAGAGAGTCAGCCGAAGCGAGATTCTCTGCCTGACCCGCATTTAC
>DASQPS010000156.1:0-2099 GCA_035643845.1 Gemmatimonadaceae bacterium
CAGTGATCGAGCTTGCCTCGTTCCTGCCTTTCAGCCAGATCCACCAGCTGTTCCTCGATCAGCTCGCCGAGACCGTCGGCGTCGTGATCAACATGATCTCGGCCAACATGCGCACGGCGGAATTGCTCGAGCAGTCACAGAGTCTGACTCTGGAGCTGCAGAGTCAATCCGAGGAGCTGCGGAAGCAGCAGGAAGAGCTCAAGAGATCGAACTCCGAGCTCGAGGCGCAGGCAACTACGCTTCGCACCTCCGAGGAACTGCTCAAGGACCAGCAGGAGGAGCTCCAGCAGGTCAACGAGGAGCTCGAGGAGAAGGCTTCACTGCTGGCCGAGCAGAATCGCAAGGTCGAATCGAAGAACGAGGAAGTGGAGGCTGCGCGACTCGCGCTGGAGGAGAAGGCGGAACAGCTCGCTTTGAGCTCCAAGTACAAGTCGGAGTTCCTGGCGAACATGTCGCACGAGCTTCGCACACCGTTGAACAGCCTCTTGATCCTCGCGCGCCTGTTGAGCGAGAACAAGGACGGCAACCTTACGCCGAAGCAAGTCGAGTTTGCGCAGACGATTCTCACGTCTGGCAGTGATCTGCTCACTTTGATCAACGACGTGCTCGATCTGTCGAAGGTCGAAGCCGGAAAGATGGATGTGAATCCGACGGACGTCCGGGTAACGGAGATAAAGGATTTCGTCGAGCGAAACTTCGACGCGATTGCGGATCAGAAGGGTCTCGACTTCCGCGTGGATATGAACTCGGATCTTCCGCAGACGATCTTTACCGATGGGGGCCGGCTTCAGCAGGTGCTCAAGAACCTTCTTTCCAACGCGTTCAAGTTCACGCAGGAGGGCGACGTCACACTGACGATTCGTCGCGCGGAAAAGGGCAGGAGATTCCAGAATCCAGCGCTCGATGCAGCCGCGGACGTCATCGCATTCGCCGTAACGGACACCGGAATTGGAATTGCGCGCGACAAGCAGCGCCTGATTTTCGAGGCGTTCCAGCAAGCGGACGGAACGACGAACCGCAAGTATGGCGGGACCGGGCTCGGTCTTTCGATCAGCAGGGAGATTTCGCGCCTGCTGGGCGGCGAGATACGAGTGGAGAGTACCGAAGGTCAGGGCAGCACTTTCACGCTGTTCCTGCCTGCGCGCTATGTCCCGCGGCCGGATGGCTCGGACCAGAACGCCGACGATCTGGGCGACTATACTCCGCCCGCAAGGCAACTGCGCGGCGCGCAGGACGCGGCTGCTGCGTCGAGGAGTGGAGTGGCGGCCCGGAGTACGCGTCGTGATCAGCGGCGCAAGCCTGTCGGCAACGCGTTGCAATATCGGCCGGAGCGGCGGGCGATTCCACAGAGCAGCATCGCCGACGATCGCGATCAGGTGGAAGAAGGCGATCGCACGGTCCTGATAATCGAGAACGATCAGAATTTCGCGAAGGTGCTCCTCGATATGGCTCGCGACAAGGGCTACAAGGGAGTCGTCGAGCTCGACGGAGAGGCGGGATTATCGGCAGCGCGCGAAGTGCGCCCAGATGCCATAACGCTCGACATTGACATGCCCGGGATGAACGGTCTCGAGGTACTCGACCGTCTCAAGCGTGATCCGGAGACGAGGCATGTGCCGGTGCACATCATCTCGGGCGTCGAGCAGAAGCGCGAGGGACTCAAGGCTGGCGCGATCGCGTATCTCGAGAAGCCGGTCAGCAAAGAGGCGCTCGACGCAGCGTTTGCCCGCATCTCGACGTTCATCGACACGGTTCCGAAGCGATTGCTGGTCGTCGAAGACAACGAGGCGCAGCGGCAGAGCATCGTCGAGCTCATCGCGCACGACGATGTGGACATTACCGCCGTGGGCTCGACGGAAGAAGCGCTCACCAACCTGCACGAGAAGCATTTCGACTGCATGGTGCTCGATCTCGGTCTCCACGCGAGCGACATGTCCGGCTTCGATTTACTGGAGAAGGTGAAGTCGGATCCGGAGAACCACGACCTTCCGATCATTATCTACACCGGAAAGGAGCTGAGTCAGGAAGAAGAGACTCGGATCAAGAAGTACGCTGAGACGATCATTCTGAAGGACGTGAAATCGCCGGAGCGACTGCTC
>DASQPS010000157.1:0-2182 GCA_035643845.1 Gemmatimonadaceae bacterium
GGGCTTGTTAGCGCCGACTGTGTATTGAGCCGTCATCCTCTGGTGGCGCAGAGAATCCAGATAATTCACCGCACCCACTATGTGCGGCCACATCTTCTCCAGCTCCGCCTTGTCGCCGGTATGCCTGTAGTACTCGGCCACCAGATAAATGAATTCGCCATGGCTGTCGTTCTCGGGAACCGGGGTCGCGCCGTGCTCATCGACGCAGCAAGGAATCTTTCCGTTCGCGTACTGGTACTGCGCAAACCAGTCGATGAAATCCTTGACCTCAGACGCGTGGCCAAGCCGTAACAGTGCTGTCGATGTAAGTGAGCCATCGCGAATCCAGGAGCGTGAATAGGAGCGGGAACCGGGTTGGATCGCAGGACCGTCCCGATTGATGAGAATATCGGCGAGTTGGGTGCGCATCGTTTCCGTATATCGCGATGCGGAGGGCGGGAGCGTAATGCTCACTCGACCCAGCTTCTCTCGCCAATCGGATTGCACTTTGTCGAGCTGCGTGGAAACGAGTCGTTCGCCCTGACCGGCGAGGAGTGGACCTCCCGACACGTTTAGGTCGCCGCCGTGCAGCGACACTGCGATGTCGATCGGACTTCCCGTCGCGCGCGGACCGAGCTCGAGCTGGTACGCGAACGCCCCAGAAGCATGACCGGTCGAATCAATTACCGTGGTGTTCGACGGCAGACGACCGGTGCGCAGCCAGTCAACAATATTTCCGTCGTCGAATTTCACCGCGCCAAACCCACTCGGCGATGCGAGTGGCCGGACGAACTTGTTGCCGGTCACTCGCACAGCCGCGCCCTGCGGAACAATCGTATCAACCCTCGCGACGCCCCCGGGCAGATTCAGGAATTGCCACGGTGGATTCACCTGAAACGGCCTGAGCGCGAGGAACAACGTGATCTTCTTGTACTTTCGCGAGTTGTTGGTCACGCGATATCGAACATAGAGCACCGATGAGTCGGCCGGGCCGGCGGCGAACGGGCTGATCGATAGGCCGATGTCACCAGCCGTCCAGTTCACTCGCGGCAGTGGCAGCGATTCTGGATCGCCCGCGACCGAAGTCTTCGCGTCGTTCCAGGTGACAAGTTTTCCATCGACGAAGAGAAACGGCTCGATAGAGAACTGTCCGCGTCCGACCTCCACCTGACCCTCTTCGTTGATGAGAGCTTCGGCGCTGTCGCGATCTACTCCGACAACTGTCCAATACGATTGCTCGCCGACGAACGGACGCGGATAGTTGCCACGCGGCGCGTCCTTCGCGATCGCGGTGAAGAAATCGTTTTCCGTTGTGGCCCAGTCGATCGGCTTGATGCTGATCTCGCGAACGCCATAGCCGGTGCGTCCTTCCGGAGATTTGAGAACGATCCGAACGAAGCGTTCGTCGCTCTCGGGAAGGTACAGATAATCTCGGGCGGCGAGAGAGGCCGCAGCCGTGTTGTTTGCTGCAGCCGGCGCTATCGACGCGCGATTGACTGTGTAAAGAGTTTCCCACGCCTGACCGTCCTTTGATCCGCGCACTTCGTACGCGCTCGCGCGTCTGCCGGGCTCCCAATCAATCACGATCCCGCCAAACTCGCGGCGCTTCTGGAAATCGATGTCGATCGAATCAGCCGCGAGTGAGGGTGTCGCATTCGGTGCGGTAGCCGCCGCTCGCACCGAGCCGCTTCGCCACGAGGTCGTTGGGGTCGCGTCAATCGCTCGGCCGATGTCGTAACCCTCGGCTTGGGACGAAGCGATTATGCGTGGAACACCGGTGTACGTCGTATTCGGATCGAGTGTTGTAATGGCGAGATCGTCGAGCCAGACGCTTCCCTTTCCTCCCGACCCTGCAGTGATGGCGAACTCGATCGCAGCAAAACGGCTGAGATTTCTATTGGCCGTTGGTCCCCACGCGAACGCGATCTGTCGTTTCTTACGGGTGACGGTCTTCCACGTCTTTGGAAAAACGAAATTCGTATTGTTGGACCACCAGACGTTATCGCCGGTGGAGTCGATCAACTTGAACTCGAGGGTGTTCGTCGGCGATTCGCCCTTTATGGCGAACGAGAATTCGTAGTTCTGCGGCAGGACGAGATTGAGCGCGCGATGCACCACGGCGTACCCGCCATGCCCATGGAAGTCGAAGTCGATGCGCATAGCGCCGCCATGCAATCCGCTCGAGTCCGCATGAATCGACATC
>DASQPS010000158.1:0-9630 GCA_035643845.1 Gemmatimonadaceae bacterium
TAAAAGAGCGGTGTGAAGACGAGACCGAGGAAAGTCACGCCCAGCATTCCCGAGAACACCGCGATACCCATCACTCTCCGCATTTCGGCGCCCGCTCCACTCGCTATGATGAGGGGAACGACGCCCATGATGAAGGCGAACGACGTCATGAGGATCGGACGCAGCCTGATTCGAGCTGCCTCGAGTGCCGCGTGGAATCGATCGTGACCCTTTCTCTCGAGATCGCGCGCAAACTCGACGATAAGAATTGCGTTCTTGCATGCGAGACCTACCAGCACCAACAGTCCGATTTGCGTGAAGACGTTGTTGTCGCCGCGCGTCAGCCACACACCGGCAATCGCCGAGACGAGACACATCGGAACTATGAGTACGATCACCAGCGGGAGTGACCAGCTCTCGTACTGCGCGGCCAGAACGAGGAACACCAGCAGGATGCAAAGCGGGAACACGAAGACCGCTGTGTTGCCGGCAAGCTTCTGTTGGTAGGTGAGCTCCGTCCACTCGTAGCCGACGCCGTTCGGCAGGGTGGCGTCAGCGAGCTGCTCCATCGTTTGCACGGCGGCACCCGCGCTAACACCAGGCGCTGCACTGCCACTGATGTCCGCGGCCGGATATCCATTGTAGTGGGTGACCTGATCGGGCCCATACGATTGCTTCATCGTCAGCACGGAGCCGAGCGGCACCATCTCGCCGCGCGCGTTCTTCACCTTGAGCTGTGTGATGTTCTCGGCATTCGCGCGGTACGGAGCGTCCGCCTGCGCGATCACCTGATACGTGCGTCCGAATTTGTTGAAGTCGTTCACGTACTGTGAGCCGAGGTAGATCTGCAGAGTCTGAAAGAGATCGCTGAGCTTGATGTCGAGCTGCTTCACCTTGTCGCGATCGACATCGGCAAAGAGCTGCGGGACGTTGATCTGGAAGCTCGAGAACTGTCCGGCGAGCGAAGGAGTCTGGTAAGTGCGGCCGACCAGAGCCTGGGCAGTCGCGTAAAGCGTCGAGTCGCCGAGTCCGGCTTTGTCCTCGAGCATCATCTTGAAGCCACCAATCGCGCCGAGTCCGTTTACCGCCGGCGGTGGAAACACCCCGACGAACGCGTCCTGAATCGTCGCGAATTTCTGATTGAGAGCGGCGAGAATCGCACCGCTCTTCAGGTCGCTGGACTTGCGCTCGTCGAACGGCTTGAGCCCGATGAAGATGATTCCCGCATTTGTCTTTGGCCCGAAGCTGCTGATCGAGAGTCCTGGGAATTCGACGGCGTGCTCGACGCCTGGCTGCTTGAGCGCGATGTCAGTCATGCGTCTTATCACTGCATCGGTTCGATCCAGCGACGCCGCATCCGGGAGCTGTGCAATTACCACCAGGAACCGCTTGTCCTGGCTCGGCACAAATCCTTTTGGCACTCGCGCGAATCCAACTATGCCGACGAGCACCAGCGCTCCATAGGCTGCCAACGCAAACGCCGAGCGATGCGTCAGGCGCCGAACGACATTTCCGTAACCGGCCGAGCCGCGTCCGAAGAACCGATTGAACGGGCCGAATGCCCAGCCCAATCCACGATTCATGATGCGCGTCGGCAGATCGTCAGGAATTCCGCGCGGACGAAGCAGAACCGCCGCGAGAGCAGGCGAAAGCGTGAGCGAGTTGAACGCGGAGATCAGCGTCGAGAACGCGATCGTGAGCGCGAACTGACGGTAGAACTGGCCCGTCAGACCGCTGATGAACGCAACTGGCACGAACACCGCGCACAGCACGAGCGCGATGGCGATGATCGGACCACTCACCTCTTCCATCGCGCGATGACTCGCGTCGAGGGGCGACATGCCCTCCTCGATGTGGCGCTCCACGTTTTCGACGACCACGATGGCATCGTCGACCACGATTCCTATCGCGAGCACCAATCCAAACAGCGATAGCGTGTTGATCGAGAAACCAGACGCGAGCATCACCGCGAAGGTTCCTACTATGGAGATGGGCACCGCCGCGAGTGGAATGATCGACGCCCTCCAGGTCTGGAGGAACATCACAACGACGATCACGACCATCAGTGTCGCGAGGAGAAGCGTGTTGATCACTTCGTGAATCGAGTCGCGGACGAAGAGCGTTGGATCATAGACCGCCGACCAATCGACGCCTTCCGGGAAGCGCGTCTTGAGGTCCGCCATCTTTGCGCGAATGCCGCTCGACAGCGCGAGCGCGTTGGATCCCGGAGCCTGGAATATCACGATTGCGACAGCCGGCTTGTTGTCCAGGAGTGCGCGCAAACCGAAGTCGCTGGCACCGAGCTCGATGCGCGCGACGTCGCGAAGGCGCGTGACCTGACCGTCATCCCCCGTCTTAACGATGATGTTGCCGAACTCATTCTCGTCGGCGAGCCGTCCGTGCGCGTTCACTGTCAGCTGATACGCGACGGGATCGTTCATCGGCTGCGCGCCGACCGTTCCTGCTGCGACCTGCAGGTTCTGCTCGCGAATAGCCTGTACTACGTCGCCCGCGGACAGCCCGTGCGCGGCAACGCGGTTAGGATCGAGCCAGACGCGCATCGCGTAGTCACCCGCGCCGAACACAATCACCTGCCCTGCGCCAGGTATGCGCGAGAGCTCATTGCGGACGTTCAGCAGCGCGTAGTTTCGGAGATACACCGGATCGTAGCGTCCGTCCGGTGAGAACAGGTGCACTACCATCGTGATGTCCGGCGATCTCTTCTGTGTCACGACACCGAGCGCGCGGACTTCCTCGGGCAGACGCGCGAGCGCTTGCGCGACGCGGTTCTGCACCTGCACCTGCGCGAGGTCGACATCAGTGCCGATCTCGAACGTCACGGTAAGGTTGAGGGTACCGTCCGCCGTTGCCGTCGAGGTCATGTACAACATCCGCTCGACGCCATTGATCGCGTCCTCCAGCGGGGTACCCACAGTTTGCGCGAGCACCGTCGGATTTGCGCCCGGATATCTGGCGCTCACCGTAATCGTCGGCGGAGTGACCTCCGGGTACTCGCTGATCGGCAGCGAGCGCACAGCGAGTATGCCACCGGCGAGAATCACCAGCGAAATGACGACCGCGAAGATCGGCCGATCGATGAAGAAGCGTGAGAAACGCACTTTACTGGCTCCGAAGGACTCGAATTACCGCGCTGCCGCCGCGGACGCGGCGGGAGCTTCGGCAACCATTGCGGAATTTGTGGCAGCTACCTTCATCCCCGGACGAACACGCATCAATCCGTTGATCACGACCCGTTCTCCAGGCTGGAGACCCATGTCGATCACTCGAAGTCCGTCGATTACCCGTCCGAGCGTAACCGGTCTGTACTCCACCGTGTTGTCGCTCTTGAGAACCAGCACGAACTTGCGGTCCTGATCGGTCCCGATCGCTGCATCCTGTACCATGGTCGCTGGATGCCGATCACTTCCAAGGAGTCGAACGCGCGCGAACAATCCCGGCGTGAAAATCCGATTGGTGTTGGGAAGAACAGCGCGAACGCGAATGGTACCGGCACTTCCGTCGACGCGATTGTCGATGAAGTCGAGACGTCCTTCATGCGGAAATCCCGTCTCGTTGGCGAGACCGATCTCCACCTGACGTCCGTTGGGCCCCGCGGACTTTCCTTCCATGTACTTGAGATAGGCCTGCTCGTCGGCGTCGAAGTACACGTATATCGGGTCGAGAGATACGATGGTCGTGAGAAGGGTCGGAGCCGCCGGTCCAGCCTGCACCAGATTTCCCTGCGTGATCTCGGCGCGCCCGACGCGTCCCGAGATTGGCGCGCGGACGACGGTCCACTCGAGATTCAACCTGGCGACCTGGAGCGCAGCTTCCGCGGCGCGGATCGCCGCGTCGCCTTCAGCGCGCCCACTGGTCCGCGCGTCGAGCTCTTCCCGCGAGATCGCCTGCGTGCTCACCAGCTTCTGCGCGCGCTCGACTTCCATTTTCGCGAG
Source organism: Gemmatimonadaceae bacterium (assembly GCA_035643845.1). Classification (GTDB taxonomy): domain Bacteria; phylum Gemmatimonadota; class Gemmatimonadetes; order Gemmatimonadales; family Gemmatimonadaceae; genus UBA4720. The sequence continues at coordinate 3,933 of DASQPS010000158.1, forward strand.
GTCGTTTCGCGTGCGCGCCTGCGCCAGCACCGCCTCGGCACGCGCCACTTCGGCCTCGTACGGACGCGGATCGATGACGAAAAGAACGTCGCCCTGATGAACTGTCGCTCCCTCCGTGAATCCAACGCGCTGAACGAATCCGGCGACACGCGGTCGCACCTCGACGGAATTCACCGCTTCGAAATGACCCGTGAATTCATCCCAGTCGCCGACCACGCGCTGGATCGCCGGCGCAACGGTCACCTGCGGCGGTTGCATCGGCGGCGGATCCTTGTGACATCCAGCGACGACGAAAACGGCTGCCGCGGTGAAGCCGGCGGAGTGAGTTCTGAGGGAGACGAAGCGGGGGCGCGAGAAGGTGGAACTCATGTTGCACTACTCCTTTGAGCGGACAGCAGAAAGATTCGAATTCGAAATACTGGCGACATTGCAGGTCGCTCTCGACATCAACACGCCTTAGCAGTATGTTACCGAACGGTAACATTTCGCCGGCGACCCAATGTTACCGCTCGGTAACATTTCTGTCAAGGTGGGGTATTAAACGATCGTGCAAACAGATATTCACGACCGCGTCAGCAAAACTGGAAAGAAGCGAAAGTCGGAGACTGCCCTGCCGGTCCGCGAACGCATCCTCGTCGCTGCGAGCGACCTGTTTCTCAAACAGGGCATTCGCGGCGTGGGCGTCGAGGCCATCGCCGAGGCGGCGGGCACGAACAAAATGACGCTCTACCGCCACTTCAGCTCGAAGGATGAGCTGATCGCCGAGTGGGTCCGTGGTATCATCGGCAAGAAGGAAGCAGAGTGGAAGGACCTCAAGGCCAAGCATCGGGGCGATCCCCACGGGCTCCTCCAGGACTGGAGCACACGCCTCGCCGCCAAACTCCGCGCGATGGAAGAGAGGGGATCCGCCCTCGGCAATGCTCTCGCCGAGCTGCCCGACCCGAACCATCCTGCCCGTCGGGTGATCCAGGAGCACAAGCTCCGTGAGCACAAGCGGATCATGCGCATCTGCAAGGACGCCGGTTTCCAGGACCCCGGATTGGCCGCCAATCTTTTTTCGATGCTCCTCGAAGGTGCGCACTCCTGCGTCCAGTGCGTCGGCGTGCGGCAGATCGGCGAAGACCTCGTCAAGGTCGTCAACCTCATGGTCGCGAACAGCCGGGACCAGCTGCAGGCCCGCCTCTAAGTCCTCCAGAAATTCCGATTCAGGGCTCTTCATACCAGTTCGTCGATTGGTACGTGCCTGAATCGACATTCGTGTCAGAGATTTTTCGCTACCGACACCGGCTCTAGACCGCGCTCCGCCGCGCCACGGATGTAGCCCGCTCGACGAACGCCCAAGTTTGCCCGAAATCGCGTGATTCTTGCGCGTGCTAGCGCACCTATGTCGTGTAACTATTGGCGCTTAGCGACGACACTCGGGACCATCGCGGTCGCAACCGCGTGCGCGCCGCCGGCCCGGCTTCCAGTTGTCGCCGGTACCGGACCGTCGCCCGCGATTCCTCCGCGACGCGAAGCAATGGTGCCGACCGTCAACTACGTCAAAGCCAAAGGATGGCCGACGGGCGATGGTCCGGCCGCCGCCCCGGGATTGGCCGTGAAAGCCTTTGCGGCTGGCCTGGATCATCCGCGCTGGCTCTACGTCCTTCCCAATGGTGATGTGCTCGTCGCCGAAACGAACGCACCCACCAGGCCGGACGACAACAAGGGAATCAAGGGCTTTTTCTTCAAGTTCTTTTCTGCGAGAGCAGGCGGAGCGGTGCCAAGCCCGAATCGGATCCTGTTATTCCGCGACACCGACGGCGACGGCGTTGCCGACACGCGCACTGTTTTTCTCAGCGGTCTTCATTCCCCGTTTGGGATGGCTCTCGTCGGCAATCAGTTCTACGTCGCGAACACTGACGCCGTCATCCGCTATCCGTATTCTCCAGGGGAGACGCGCATCAATGCACCGGGAACGAAGATCGTCGCACTCCCCGCCGGCCGAATAAATCACCACTGGACGAAAAACATCGTCGCGAACGCGGACGGTTCGAAGCTCTACGTCACTATTGGGTCGAACAGCAACCTTATCGAGAACGGGATCGAGCACGAGCGCGAACGTGCCGCACTCTGGGAAGTGGACGCGGCGACGGGCCGTCATCGCGTTTTCGCCTCGGGACTTCGGAACCCGGTTGGCCTCGCGTGGGAGCCAAAGCGTAACGCACTCTGGGTGGCCGTCAACGAGCGCGACGAGCTCGGCAGCGATCTTGTCCCCGATTACATGACCGCCGTTCGCGACGGTGGATTCTATGGTTGGCCGTACAGCTACTTCGGCCGACATCCGGATCCGCGCGCACAACCGCAGCGTCCGGAAATGATCGATCGCGCTGTCCTCCCCGACTACGCTCTGGGGCCGCACACAGCGTCACTCGGGCTCGCGTGGTCGAACAGCACTTCCCTGCCGCCGAAATTCCGAGACGGAATGTTCGTGGGGCAGCACGGATCGTGGAATCGCAAACCGAGGAGCGGCTACAAAGTGATCTTCGTGCCGTTCCGGAACGGGATGCCCGACGGACAGCCAATCGACGTGCTTGGCGGCTTCATCAGAGCGAATGGCGAAGCAATGGGCCGCCCGGTCGGAGTCGCAATCGATAAGAGTGGCGGGCTCCTTGTCGTCGACGACGTCGGCAACACCGTCTGGAGAGTTACCGCCGCGCGCTGAGCTGTCAGTGATGTAAACGTACGCTTGCCCTGCGATCCCCCAGCGAAGCGTTTAGTTTCAGCGGATGCGACGACTCAGAATCCCGCAGATCCGCCTTTCCCTGGATGTGCCGCTTCCGCCGCGCGTTGCGAAGGTCATTGAGGACCTGAGGCGCAGAGACACCCATCTCGCGCTCGTTCTCAGCCTGGTCATCGGTGCTCTGGTTGGCCTGATAGTCGTCGCTTTCATCCTGCTGACGGGCCGGCTCGCTGCACACATGTATCCGGCCGGCGGCGCTGGTTGGAGGCGCATCCTCGTGCCAACCCTTGGATCGCTCGGCACCGGCTATCTGCTCTATAAGTATTTTCCACTCGCGAGGGGCAGCGGAATCCCACAGACGCGCGCGGCGATGTTCATCAATGATGGACGCATCTCGCTCCGCTCGGTGGTCGGCAAATTCCTTTGCTGCTCCACTTCGCTCGCCAGTGGAATCGCGCTCGGACGCGAAGGCCCATCGGTTTATATCGGGTCTGGGCTCGCATCCGTGATCGCGCGGCGGCTCGGACTCAGCAAAGAGCAGACGAAGTGGCTCGTGCCAATTGGAGGCGCGGCCGCGCTTTCGGCGGCATTCAATACTCCAATCGCGGCGGTGCTCTTTACGCTCGAAGAGATCATGGGCGACCTGCATGCGCCGGTGCTGGGGTCCGTGGTTCTCGCGTCAGCCACGTCGTGGATGGTTCTGCATCTCGTCCTCGGCGACAATCCGTTGTTTCACGTCGCTGGTTATCACCTCGTGAGTCCGTGGGAGCTCGGCGTCTATGCCGTGCTCGGTGTCGTTGGAGGATTCGCGTCGGTCGCTTTCGTCAAGCTCCTGCTCTGGCTGCGCGCGCGATTCGCTCGACTTCCGAACTCGTCACTGTGGATTCAGCCAGTTGCCGGCGGCATCACCGTTGGTCTGTTCGGTTTGTTTGTGCCGCAGGTCCTTGGCGTCGGTTACGATCAGGTTGAGCGAGTTCTGAACGGCGACGTGCTGCTCAAGGTGGTCGCGATCCTCGCTGTGCTGAAGATCATTGCGACCGCGGTTGCCTATGCATCCGGAAACGCAGGAGGAATCTTTGGACCGGCACTTTTCATAGGCGCGATGGTTGGCGCGTCCGTTGGATCGGTCGCGCATATGTTATTCCCGTCGTCGACGGCCGGTGCAGGCGCATACGCGCTGGTAGGAATGGGTGCCGCGTTCGCGGGAATCATCAGGACCCCGCTCACGTCGGTGATCATGATATTCGAGGTGACGCGCGACTACACGATCATCGTTCCGCTGATGATCTCAAACCTCATCGCGTTCTTCATTTCGCAGAAGCTGCAACACGAGCCCATTTATGAGGCCCTCGCGCACCAGGATGGATTGCACCTTCCACACGGCGCATTCCGGTCACCCGCCGGACTCTGGGTCACGACTGCCATGCGGAAACCTCCGCTCGCCTTCACTCCAGACATGAAGGTCGACGAGGCAGCTGGTCTCGCGGAGAACACCGATCTCGAGTCGTGGCCTGTCGCGGACGAGGAAGGACTGCTCGGCATGGTGCGCATAAGCGACATCACCGATGCCACGTCTGGGTCACAGCGACCCGTGACAATCGCTACTATAATGAAGAGAGCGCGCGGCCCCGACGCGGATGACGGGTTGCATGTACCGCACGTCCACAGCGATCAACCCCTCGGACTTGCGCTCGCACGAATGGGGGACAGCGGACACAACGTGCTGCCAGTGGTGAGTCGAGCAAACGCGCGGCTGGTCGTGGGAATCGTCACGCTTGCCGACGTGCTGAAAGCTTATGGCGTTGACACCGCGCGAATGACGCCGCCTCGCGGAATGGTGCGACCGTGAGCGAACCAGCTGAATGGTACGTCGGTGACTGACCCTACCGCCGCACCACCGCCGGCCACGCCAACAGCGAGCGCGTCGGATTTCATCGCGACTTTTGCCGCGGTAATCGCGGCGATCGCGCTGCTTCTGGTGTTCGATACTGGAATCGCGAAGGTCGATCGCGACGCCAACCGATCCCATGCAACGAGCGAGTACCAGCAGGGCGAAAGTCTCAGCGTGCACGGAAAAATTGCCGAGGCAATTGATCATTTTCGGACCGCTGCGTCGCTGGATCGCGACAAGCCGGGCTACAGCGTCGCGCTGGCTCAGGCGATACTCACCGTCGGCAATCCGGAGGACGCTGAGCAGCTCTTGTTGCCGGTGCTCGAGCGTAACGCGACGGATGGAGCGACGAACCTCGCCATGGCGAGAGTGCTCGTGAGGGAAGGCAGAATCGAGGAAGCCAAATCGTATTATCACCGCGCGATCTACGGCTTGTGGCCAAGCGATGCGGAGCGCAACAGAGCGACGGCGCGGTTCGAGCTGATCGATCTTCTGGCGAAGACGGGGGCGAAACAGGACTTGCTCGCAGAGCTGCTTCCCATTCAGGACGCTGCGCCAAACGATACGGCGCTTCGCAAACGAATCGCCCACCTGTTCGTCGTGGCGGGCTCACCGGCGCGGGCGAGCGAGATTTTCCGCGATGTGCTGCGGCAAAATTCGCGTGACGCGGATGCGTACGTGGGACTGGCTGACGCAGCACTTGCACTTGGCAATTATCCGACGGCGCGCGCGGATCTCACCACTGCCGCGCGTCTCGCCCCGGACGACAGCGCGATCCAAAAGCGAATTGTTCTAACGGACAGTGTGATCGCCATCGATCCGACTCAGCGCGGACTCGGGCTCGATGAGCAGATTCGTAGAAGCAGAAATCTCGTCGAGATGACGATCGCTTCGGCCAGGAAATGTCTGGGTACGGCAGCGCCCGAAGTCGCCGCTAACCTGGACTCCGTTTCCCGAACTCTTGTCGCGCCATCGACGGGAGTATCGCGAAGCCAGGCAATCGACGTCAACATCTCGCTCGCGGTAGCTCTCTGGCGAATGCGCCGCGAGAAGTGTGCGACTGCTGCGCCGAAGGACGAAGAAGC
>DASQPS010000159.1:0-7505 GCA_035643845.1 Gemmatimonadaceae bacterium
TGCGGAAGCCGACGAGGTACATGATGTGAACGAACAGCCAGAAGAGCCACGCGAATAAACCCGTAAATCTTATCCAGCCCAGATCCGCTATCGCACGCGACCGGCCGATAACCGCCAGATCGCCCTTGTTCCAATAATGAAAATCCTTCCGTGGCTCTCCTTTCAAATCGCGCCTGATGTTCTTCGCCGCCGACTTCCCTTCCTGAATTGCGGCTGGCCCCACGCCCGGAATTGGCCGTCCATCCTGAGTCAGCGCGGCAAGATCACCAATTGCGAAAATTTCTGGATGGCCCGGCACTGATAGGTCGTGGCTCACTTCGATTCTGCCAGCTCGATCGAGCGGAGCGTCGAGAAATTTTCCTACCGATGAAGCGAGATTGCCTGCGGCCCAGAACGCATTGCGCGCGCGAATCTTCTCCGCGCCAACGCGCACTCCGTCAGCTTCGACATCAGTCACGAACGAATTGACGCGCACCTCGACGCCAAGATCGCGCAGATCGTTGGCGGCATGGGCGGCAAGCTGTTCGGGAAACGTCGGCAAGATGCGCGGCCCCGCTTCCACAAGTATCACTCGTGTTCGCCGAGTGTCGATGCGCCGAAAATCCGGTGCGAGCGCTTTCCTCGCGATGAACGGGAAAGCACCCGCGAGCTCGACGCCTGTCGGGCCGCCGCCAACGATCACGAACGTGAGATATTCCTGCTGCTCCACAGGATCCGTCGACTTCTCAGCGTTCTCGAACGCGAGCAGGAACCTCCGTCTGATCTCCGACGCGTCTTCGATCGCTTTCAAACCCGGTGCGTACGGCTCCCACTCGTTGTGCCCGAAGTAGGCGTGTCTCGACCCTGTCGCGACGATGAGATAGTCGTAAGCGATCTCGCGCAGCGCATCATCCACCCGCACCACGTGACGCTTGACGTCGACTTCTCGGACTTCTGCCATGAAAACTTCGGTATTCCGCTGATGCCGCAGAATCCATCTAATAGGCGCCGTTATGTCGCTCGGCGCCAATGCAGCTGTCGCGACCTGATAGAGCAGCGGCTGGAAGATGAAATGGTTGGTTCGGTCGATGAGCATGACATCGACGTTGGCGGTCCGTAGCGCCCGCGCCGCGGCGAGACCGCCGAATCCGCCACCGACGATTACGACACGAGGGCGCACGCGCTTTTCAGGCAAGTCTTTCCTCGAAAGATCGCGCAGCGAGAGCCATCAGTAACACCAGAACGATCAGAAGAACACTGTACGCGGCAGCGGTTCCGAAGGCGAGTGCCCGGAGCTGCGCCAGAATCTCCATCGAGATCGGTCGGTTGGAGTGCGTGTAAAGCACGACGCTCGCGACGAATTCGCCGACGGCGGTCACTGCCGCGAGCAGTCCACCCGCAATCAATCCAGGCCGAGCAGCCGGGAGTATCACACGCCGCATGGTAAGTAGCCAGGATGCGCCAAGCCCCCGCGCCGCGTCTTCGAGAGATGCATCCATTTGCCGAAGCGACGACTCGACCGCAGAGGCGACGAGCGGAACATCGCGGATGAAATACGCTAGCGGAAGAATCCAGAAAGTCCCGACCAACAGAATGCGCGCGCTCAACAAATCGTTTCGATTGAACGTTGCCGCGAGCCCAAGCGCGATCGCCGTAGCCGGAATTGCCCATGGAAGCGCAATCAGGACTTCGAGCAGGCCCCTGCCCGCAAACCTGCGAAAGACAATCAGATACGCGGCGATAAAGCAGACGACAAGATTCCCCGCTGTCGCGATGAGCGCCATCGATACGCTGTTGGTGATCGGCCGCCACAGCTCCGCTTCCGTAAAAAGCCGACGATAGTTGTCCAACGTGTATTCAGGCGGAAGAACCTGGGTAGTCCAGACTCCGTCGCGCGCGAACGACACGAGTATCACCATCAAATGCGGCAGTACCAGCGCGATGACGATCACCGCCGCTCCGATGCTCGTCACGATCTGAATCTTCCGCGACCGAATCGTGCGGCGCACTCGGCCGCCCTTGCTCGCGAGCGTGTATTTGCGCTTCCTGTCGAGCCAGCGGAAGAGAACGAGTCCCGCAACGGCGCTCAACGCCAGCACGGTAGTCTCCACGTACGCGAGCCCCATCGCTCCGTTCGTCTTCGATGCGAGTATTTGCGTCGACAGCACTCGGAGTCCGCCACCAAAGACATAAGGGGCCGAAAATGATCCGAGCGCGTTCATGAACACGAGAAGCGACGATCCCGCGACCGCCGGCATCAGCAGTGGCAATGTCACACGTCTCAGCCGCTGAAACGTGCTCGCGCCGAGTCCCGATGCCGCTTCATCGAGTGTGGCGTCGAATCGCTCGAGCCCCGCGGACACGAACAGAAAAACGTAGACGTACATCGTGTACGCGTGCACGAATACGATCGCGCCGATTCCCTGGAGCCTCCACGGCGCCTCCGACATCCCGAGCAGTCGTTGCAGCGCCCGCGTAATCACGCCACTCTCTCCATACAGAAACAGAAACGCGATCACGCCGACGAGCGGTGGGAGCGCCGCCGGCAGCGTCGCTACGGCTCGCAAAAGTCTCCGACCCGGAAACTCAAAGCGTCCCAGCAGGAAAGCGAGTGGAACTCCTACTGCGAGCGAAGCGAACACCGACGCGACCGCGATTATGATGCTCGTCCTTAGCGCCTCACGATCCGCGGGACTCGCGGCAAATTCCCGCCAGTGACCGAGTCCGTTCTCGAAGCTGCCGGCGATAACGGCGGCGTTTGGATAGACCACTGCCCAAAGCAGAATCGCGATCACGGGGATCGCGATCGTCATGCTCTGCCGCTTGTCCGATGTCATGCGGGCACGAGCGGAAATGGTCCCTTGAGCGGAGACACAGACACGGTCTCGTCCTCGTGTACGTCGCCCGATTGGGTTTCGACCTCTACGTTGACACCATCGGCGAGCTCCACACGATAGACCACGTGCCCGCCCGCAAATCTTCGGTTGGTAACGCGACCGCGCCACGCCAGAACGCCCGCGCCCTTTGACATCTCGATGACGTCGGGCCGCACTACCACGAAGGCATTCGCGAATCGCGACGGCGCGTCGGTCGGACGAGTGACGGCTACCTCTCGCGTCACACCGCCGATCGTGATCGCGGCGGTGTTCCCTTTGTCCGTCGCCGGAATGATACTCCCCCGACCGATGAACGCCGCGACTTCTCGCGACGCCGGCGCGTGATACAGGTCTTCCGGAGTGCCCGACTGTAGGAGTCGGCCCTTCCTTAGAAGCGCGATCCTGTCGGCGATCGCGAAGGCATCCTCCTGATCGTGGGTCACGAACAGCGCCGGCACTCCAACTCTGCGCAGCATCGCGCGCAAATCATCCCGCATCGCTTGCCGCAGCGTCGGATCCAGGTTCGACAACGGCTCGTCCAGCAACAAAGCCCTCGGCTCGATCACCAGCGCTCGAGCGAGCGCGACACGCTGCTGCTCTCCACCCGAAAGCGACTGGATCGCGCGACCGCCGGCGCCCTCAAGGCCAACGCCCGCGAGAGCAGCTCGCGCCTTGATCAGGCGATCCGTTTTGTTCACTCCGCGTGCTTCGAGCCCAAACGCGACGTTCTCCTCGACAGGCATGTGCGGAAAGAGAGCGTAGTGCTGGAACACCATCCCGAATCCTCGGCGTTCCGCCGACACGCGCGTGATATCCTTGCCGTCAAGCAACACGGTGCCGGCATCCGGAACTTCGTATCCTGCGGCGATGCGAAGCGTGGTCGTTTTTCCCGACCCGGACGCTCCAACCAGCGCGAGAAGCTCGCCCGGTTTCACCTCGAACGACACGTCGTCGACCGCGGTGAAATCACCGAATCGGCGTGTCACTCCATTGAGAGCGAGGACGCCCGTCCTCGACTCGTTGCTGCCACTCCGCGCCCCGCCGGTCGGGGCCGCGGTCACTGCTTTCGCCCGCGATTCCTGATGTTCGCGTCCCAGTATTTCATCCACTCATCGAGATGCGCCGCCATCACCGCGCGATCGACCGGCATCGGCTTGATCTGTGACATCGCGTCGCGAATCCACGACGGCAGCTTCGACATCGGGATGTCCTTCCGCGCCGGAATGCGCAGGAATGAATCGGCCGCCGCGATCATCGCCTCCGGTGTCGTCACGAACTCGTAGTACTCCTCCGCTTCTTTTGGATGCTTCGTACCGCGCACGACCGCAATCCCATCCACCAACAGTGGCGTGCCACTCTTTGGAATGACGTACTTGATCGGAATGCGCGTCCGCTCCTCTAGAGTGGCAAAATCGGGCATGTCCCACATCGTCACCACGCCCTCCTGACGCCCTATCTTCTGATAAAGAATCGTCGGGTTCAGCGTGTATTCGCGCGTGTTCGCATCGAGCTTCCGCAGCCACTCGTAACCCGCGTCCGGTTTGCCGGTTTGCGCTATCGAGCGCGCCATGATTGCGCCAAAGATCGCGCGCATCGTTCCCGATGCGATCGGATCGCGAATGAGGATCTTCCCTTTCCATTTCGGATCGATGAGATCGTCCCAGTCCTTCGGCGCATCGGCATCCTTCACCGCGTCGCGATTGTAGCCGATGACCTCCGGAGTGAGATAGGTCCCGTACCAGTTGTCGTGCGCGTCGCGCCCTTCGGGGTCGATTGCGGCCGCCCAGGTCGGCTTGTAGGGCTGCAATAGATTCTCACTCGTCGCCCGATCGAAGGCCTCCGCCGGCGCGCCGAACCACACATCCGCCTGCGGGTTCGGTTTCTCGGCCCTCACGCGCTCGAGAACTTCCTGCGAGCCCATGTCCACCCACTGCACATCGATGTCGGGATGCGCTTTCTCGAACCCCTTTTCGAAATACTCGAGCAGCTCTTTGCCGTGCGGCGAGTACACGATCAGAACCGTGCGATTGTCCGAGCTGCACGAGAGAAGTGCGAGAGCTGCCGTGATGACCCATGCAGCTCGCCTCATCGAATGGTGTTGCCGCCGAGGAGGTTGGCGAAGATTCGCGCGCCACCCGAAACGCCGGCGGGAAGCTGACGGAAGAGCGCGAGAGGCACGTAGATGTACGTCCCGCGCCCGTAAGTCGCCGCCAGAATCGCGGCGCGATTTGGCTGCTCGCCGGGATCGTTCATCGAGAGCATCGTCCGATAATGCGCGTCGAACGTGCTCGGCATGTACGTCGCCCTTTCCTGAACCCATCCGGCAAAATCAGCCTGCGTGATTTTGTTGGGGGAATTGAGCAGAGGCGATTGCGGATCGGTGAACGTCACTGGCGCATTCTCCTCCGTAACGCGTTCCGCCGGCCGCCCGAGGGTGATTGGATAAGGCATAATGCCTGGGCTCTGCATCTCTCCCTGACCATACTGTACGACGAGACGCCCGCCGCTCCGCACATACGCAAGTAGATACTCGTTGTTCTCACGCAGTGTCTGATTTGACTGATACGCACGAGGACCCACCACGATTGCCGTAAATCGACTGAGATCGGTCTGTGGAATATTTTCCGGATCCACCATCGTGATCGGAACGCCGAGCTGCTGAAGTACTGGAGCGACGTTGTCTCCGACCCCCGGGATGTATGCAACGTTCAATCGCGCTGGCAGCGCCACATCGACCGCGTTGACCACGAGAGTCGAAGGGCGATAAATCCGCTGCGGATCGATGTGTGGATAGTCAATCGGAATGTATCCCGTTGTATACGACGCACCCTTCGCCGATGCAGTCGCGCCAATTACGTGACTGCCGCGGGATAGAGAGCCTCTCACGCTGAAGGTGACCGTTCGCGTCGCTCCTGGAGCCATCACGACTACGCGCGATGCCGTATCCGCAGACAAACCGGCCGGCAGCGAGAGCGAGATCGTGACCGGCGCTGAATCGTTGAGAGCGGACCGCAGCGTCGTCTTGATCAACTGGTGAAGAGGAGCGTTCGCGCGAACCATCGCCACCGCTTGATCGAGCGTCACCGAAATGCCCGGCGCGACAATGAGCGGCAGCTGGACATCTCCACGCACCGGATCTGCGTAGTGAAAGACAATGGGCGCGGCAATGTCCTGCGGATTTCCTCGGTCAGTTCTGACCGTAACGTGCGCCCAGCCGAGGCGCTCTCTTTCGTCCTCGGGAATCGTCGACACCTTCGTCGAAAAAAGATCACCGATGCGAGGAAGCGCGAGCCACCACGGCTGCGTTATCTCGCGGCCCACGTACGGCTGTGTCCAGCGATAGCTCGAGTCCGGTAGAATTGCGGGCAGGATGACATCTCCCGCATCCATTCGGATCGGCACTCTCCCGCGGTTATAGAGCGTCATCGTGATTTTCGCCGTGTCATACTGAGCGAGAGCCTGCCTGTCGGCAACGGCTTCGAGTGCAATGCTCGGCGGAAGCTCCGGCGGTGTGGTCCAGCCGTCCTGCACCAGCAGCTTCGTCGTATCGAGTCCGGCAAAAATTGATTTTTCTTCCCTGGCCGGGGGAGCCGGCACCCGTGAGTCCTCACGCGTGAGATAATCCCAGACCACTCCCTTCCTTCGTAGCGTACCCTGACCCTGCGACTTGTGCTGTGACCGACTGTCCGCTGCGATCTCCTGATAAGAAAGGCCGAGGTACGGATCGTACTGTCCGACGTTGATGGCAATCGTGCGGTCCTGCGGAGAGAAACGCGCCAGACGATAGAACTTGAGCGGGACCCACGGTGCGCCGAATTCACGGACTGGGAAACGTGTCGTGTCCGCGGCAAGCTGGTAGGCCTGCTTCGCGACGATCGCCGAGATCTGATGATGGCCATGCCCGTCCCGAGGAGTCCCCGAGAACGTCGTGATGATGATGTGCGGCCTGAAGGCGCGCATCACCATCATCACATCGTTGAGAACCGAATCCTGCGGCCAGTGCTTTCTGGTCTCGTCCGCCGTCTTCGAGAATCCGAAATCGTACTCCCGCCCGAAATACTGGTGCGCGCCGTCGATCCGCCGCGCTGCAAGCAACTCCTCAGTCCGGATCACACCGAGTGCCTCACCCAGCTCGTTGCCAATCAGATTCTGTCCGCCGTCGCCTCGGGTGAGAGACATGTAAGCCGTCTCGACGCTTTTTCCCCGAGCGAGCCAGGCAATGAGCTGCGTGTCTTCATCGTCCGGATGAGCGCCAATCCAGAGCACGCGCATATGCTCGCGCCCATTCGGCAACGCGCTCGGCTGCGACACGACGTTGAATAGCGCCTGCGCAGGCACGCGCACTGGAACAGTCGCCGCGACGATGACGGCTGCGACCCAGATTGGTCTCATCATTCGGTTCGAGCTGCGTTGAGGGAGGAGACTCCGCAGACTATTCTCTCCGTGCGGCGAAGGACGGTCAGGTCTTGAGCGCCACGCCGCGACGTTTCACGCCAGCCGGTGGCTGCACCGCCGCATTCACCTCGGCTACAATGCGATCCTGTTCCCTCTTGTGCGACTCGGCGTACCCTTCAGCAGGGCTCGCGCGGTCGGGCCGGCCAATGTACCGAGTGAGCAACGCGTTGCCGGTGGACACTCGCAGGCGCGGCG
>DASQPS010000160.1:0-2038 GCA_035643845.1 Gemmatimonadaceae bacterium
CTGGAGCGAATCGGCGTGCCGGTCGTGAATGGCGTCACGGCGTATGAAATGGAAACATCGAAGGCCCTTCAGCTCGACATCCTCAACGAGCTCGGGCTTCCCTACCCTCGCGCGCGCGTGATAAACAATGCGTCGCTGGCGAGCGACGCTGCGCGCGATCTTCGATTTCCGGTGGTGGTCAAGGCCAACATTGGCGGGTCCGGTGCCGGAATTACTCGATTCGATAACGCCGCATCACTGGCTGCGGCGTCGGCAAAGGGCGCGATCGACCTCGGTGTCGACAACGTCGCGCTGGTGCAAGAGCTCGCGCCGCTCACTGACGGCCACATCACCCGTGTGGAAGTACTTGATGGGAAATTCCTCTACGCAATCAACGTCTATCCCGCCGACAATTCTTTCAATCTCTGTCCCGCCGACGTCTGCCAGACGACTGACGGCCAACAGCTTTCGCGCAGCGCTTGCGCGGTCGACGCGCCGAAAAACGGCATGCGGGTGGAAAAATTCAATCCGCCGGCACCAATCGTACGAGAGGTGGAAGCGATCGCTGAGCGCGTCAAGCTCGATGTCGGCGGGATCGAGTACCTGGTCGATGAGCGCGACGGTCAACATTACTTCTACGACATCAACGCTCTCTCCAATTTCGTGGCGGACGCGCCGAACGTGATCGGCTTCGATCCCTTCGCGCGCCTCGTCGACTACCTGGTAGAAAGAGCCGGCAGTGCGGTTCTCGCGGGAGCGGCCTGATGCGCTACGGATATTGGCTGCCCGTTTTCGGGGGATGGCTGCGCAACGTCCCCGACGAAGGGATGACCGCGACGTGGGAATACGTGAAGCGCCTGGCGCAGAGGAGCGAAGAGATCGGCTTCGACATCACTCTCATCGCCGAGCTTTTCATGAACGACATCAAGGGAATCGACGGAGACTCCCTCGAGGCGTGGTCGACCGCAGCTGCCCTCGCCGCGGTGACGGAAAAATTGGAGCTGATGGTGGCGGTGCGGCCGACGTTTCACGAGCCTGCGATCTTCGCCAAGCAGGCGGCAAACATCGATCACATATCGGGTGGCAGACTCGCACTCAACGTCGTCTCTTCCTGGTGGAAGGACGAAGCGCGCCGCTATGGCATCCACTTCGAGGAGCACGACGATCGCTACGCGCGGACCGATGAGTGGCTTCGCGTGGTGAACGGCGTGTGGAGCGAGCCGCGTTTCAGCTACTCCGGAAACCACTACAAGGTCGAGGAGACGATCCTGGAGCCAAAGCCCGTTCGCCGGCCGCGGCCAACGATCTATGCAGGAGGCGAGAGCCCCGCCGCGAAGGAGTTGATCTCGCGAGCGTGCGATGCCTACGTGATGCACGGCGACCCGCCCGAGCGGGTGGCGCCCAAAGTGAGGGACATGAGTGCTCGCCGCGAAAAACTCGGCCTGGGTCCGATGGAGTACGGCGTCGCGGCATACGCGATCGTTCGCGAAACGGAGGGGGAAGCGCGCAACGAGCTCGCGAGGATCACGAACGTCACTGCCGGCTCACCGGGATACCAGAACTATCAGGATTGGATTTCGCATACGGCACTCGAGCAGCAGGTCAGTCTCGAGGATTATTCGGTGTCGAACCGCGGACTGCGCGCTGGTCTCGTAGGGACACCGGAGCAGGTGGCCGACCGGATCCGCGACCTGGAGGCAGTGGGCGTCGATTTACTGCTGCTGCAATTCAGCCCCCAGCTGGAGGAGATGGAGAGGTTCTCTGAGCAGGTAATGCCGTTGGTCGGCAGGAGCGCTTTGGTCGCGACATAGCGCCCGCGCCGATGGCAGGTGGCCTGACAGGAGCCCGGCACGACGCAGAGAGTCGATCGGGGCCGCCGGTGTTATCTTCGGAAGCCCAAAACAGTCATTTATGACGGCCTGCCATCTATAGAGCAGCAGGAGACCGTGCCCTATCGGAAGCCATGACTACACCTGCTGACCCGCAACCCAACGAGCGAAAATTCCGCTTCAAGGACGAGTGGCTGGTCTCCCTGGTCGGGACCATGCCCGGTGTCACG
>DASQPS010000161.1:0-11409 GCA_035643845.1 Gemmatimonadaceae bacterium
AAACTGGGGGCCCGCGCTGTTCTCGCCGTCATACTCGTGGCGCTCGCAGTCTGGGTGCTCGCCACACCGGCCGGTTCTCCAGGGACTCCATACGATCAGATGGCTCGTGGTTGGGCGCTTCTGCTCGCCGCGAGCTTCGGCCTGGTGAGTTTGTGGAGTATCTCGACCGGATTCTTCGTCAGGGCGCTGACTTCCGTCGGCATCGCCATCGCCATTGGGTTTATCATCGCGCTCGCGTCGCCGAGCGGCCTGGCGAGATTCCAGCACGCCGCCGGTGAAGAGCTAACGCGACGGGTCACAGACAGAATCGCTCAGATCGAACAGGCGCGCAGCACCCCGGCGTGGCACGATTTCGCCGAGAGAAGTCCCGCCATCGATCCTCTTTATGACGACCTCGAGAAAGTGATGCGAGCTACGCCCGACCACGCGGCGGAGCTGCTTCCAGCTCTGCTCGCGATCGAATCGCTGGTCGCGCTAGCTCTCGGTTGGAGCCTTTATGGAGCGTTGTCTGCTGTCAGGATCGGCCCGCCACTAAGTCCGCTCACCGAATTCAGATTCAACGATCAGCTCGTTTGGGGACTCGCGGTTGGAGCGACGCTTTTTCTTCTACCTGCGTTCGTCGAAGGAAAAAACGCGGGACTCAATCTGTTGTTGTTTTTCGGAACGCTGTACCTGGTGCGCGGCATCGGCCTCCTGGGTTGGATAACCCGCGGTCGATACGTGCTGATGGGAATTCTGAGCCTGATACCTCCTTTCTCTCTTATGCTGTTCGTGTTGGCGCTGGTTTTTGGCCTTGGCGATACCTGGCTCGATCTGCGCCGCCGTTTTCGATCGAGCTGACTGTACGATTCCCTCCGGGTTTATGCTAGAATTACCCGTTCCCACTGACCATCGAAGGAAATTCCCAATGGAAGTCATACTCAGGCAGGCAGTAGAAAAGCTCGGCCACCCGGGCGACATCGTAAAAGTTTCCGCCGGATATGCTCGCAATTATCTCCTACCGCGTGGCTTTGCCTATGAAGCGACAGCGGGTAACAGAAAGCGCATTGAACAGGAGCGGCAGCGTCTGGAGCAGGCGGAGGAGCAGCGCCGCGGCTCGGCGTCCGAGATGGCGAGCAAGCTCGAACAAGTCTCGGTGACCTTTTCCGCGCGCGTTGGGGACGAAGGCAAGCTCTTCGGGTCTGTGACGTCGACCGACATTGCACACCAGCTCGAGGCTCAGGGCATTCACATCGAGAAGCGGCAGATCGAGCTTCACGAGCCGATTCGCGCTCTCGGGGTCTATCGAGTGCCGATCCGCCTGCACGCGGACGTGCACCCTGAAATCAAAGTTTGGGTGATCAAGCAATAGCTGCGCAGCGGACGACATCACGGGCGCGGTCGACGACGCGCGAGCGTGCGCGACCGCGGCACGCGTGACTTTGTATCGATTGCCAGCCAAGTCGGAGGGTGGCGTGCGAAATGCAATTTGCACCCCTCACGGAACTTTCACGCAACAGATAAGCTACATATTGGGAACCGGCGCGACGGCGTCGGTATTGAACCTTCACTGAGCCGCATGGCGACATCCCTACCTTCTGTTTCCGCCCGCGATGGCGCGCAACGAGTACAGCGCGCCGCCCAGCTATGCCTGGATATGAAAGCCAACGACGTCGTGCTGATGAATCTGGCCGGCGTCACCGACATGACTGACTACTTCGTCATTGCGAGCGGGACCTCGGACACCCACGTGAGATCAATCGGCGAGCACGTGATATCCGAGATGAAAAAAGCGGGAGTGACCGTGCACCACACTGAAGGATTGCAACAGGGCCGCTGGGTGCTGCTCGATTTCTTTGACTTTGTAGTACACATCTTCCATCCGACGCTTCGTTCGTTCTACCAGATCGAAAGACTGTGGAGTGACGCCGAAGTCGTCGCCTTGGAGCCACCGGAGTAAGACAGATGAAAGCGGCAAGGATTCTCGCCATAATGGCGGTCCTACTGTGCGCGACTCGCCTCGATGCACAGCAGTATTTCGGAATGAATCAGGTGCAGTACCGGCACTTCGACTGGAAAGTGATCGAGACCGAGCACTGGCAGGTCCATTACTATCCCGAAGAAAGACAGGGCGCGATGGACGCGGCCCGCATGGCGGAGAGATCGTACGCGCGCCTCTCGCGCGTACTGGACCACCAGTTCCGTGAAAAAAAGCCAATCATTCTCTTCGCCTCACGCGCCGAGTTCGGGCAGAACAACGTGACGGGAGATCTGGGTGAGGGCGTCGGCGGCGTCACCGACTATGCGCGGGATCGGATGATCCTTCCGTTGACCGGCGACCTTGGCAGCTTCGAGCACGTGCTGACCCATGAAATGGTGCACGAGTTCCAGTACGACATCTTCTCGCGCGGCAAAGCGGGCGCGAACGTGCAGACGTTGAACCAGGTGAATCCGCCAGACTGGTTTATGGAGGGCATGGCCGAATACCTATCGAGTGGGCCCGACCACAAATTGACCACCACTTGGCTCAGAGACGCTGCGGTAAATGGCAATCTGCCCACAATCGAGCAGATGACCGAGCGACCCGACAAGTATTTCCCGTACAGGTACGGAGAAGCGCTCTGGGAGTACGTCGGTGAGCGGTGGGGTGATGCGGCTATCGGGGAGATCCTCCAGAATGTTACGACCCTCGGAGTCGCGCGCGCGTTCCAGCGTCAGCTCGGTCTCACGCTCCACGAGCTGAGCGACGAATGGCGCGAGGCGGTCAACGCGAAGTACCTGCCGCAGGCGGCGGTGCTCGATCGTGCGCGCAGCTTCTCCCAGCCCCTACTCACGGAAAAAAAGAGCGGTGGTCAGATCTTCCTCGCGCCATCGCTATCCCCCGACGGCAGTCGCATCGCTTTCCTCTCTAATGGAAACGAGAAGAAGGCGGAGCTATTCATCGATCTGTGGCTGGCCGACGCTCGGACAGGAAAGCGCATAAAACGCCTCGTAGAAAGCACGACCAATCCGAACTTCGAGGAGCTGCGCCTACTGTACTCGCAGAGCGCATTCTCGAACGACGGACGCAGTCTGGCGTTCACTGCCCAGCGGGAGGGCAAGGACGTCATGTACATAATCGACGTCGCGAGCGCGTCCGTGAAGCGACGCGTGGATCTGCCGTCGGTTGACGCGATCTGGAGTCCGACATGGTCGCCGGATGACCGGCAGATTGCATTTAGTGGTACCCACGGCGGAATCACGGATCTCTACATCGTCGATACCGACGGAAAGAACCTGCGGCAGCTTACCAACGATCAGTACGGCGACTTGCAGCCCGCCTGGTCTCCGGACGGCAACCGTATCGCATTTGCCACGGATCGCGGACCTGAGACAGACCTTTCGATTCTGAAGTTTTCCAAGTGGCGCATAGCCGTCATGGATATCAAGACGGGCGCGATCGATGTCCTCCCAAATCAGGGCGGACTCAACCTGAATCCGGTGTGGTCGCCGGACGGGCGGCAGGTAGCGTTCGTCTCCGATCGCACTGGCGTCCCCAACATTTTCCTGTTCGACTTCACCGATCGGCAGCACTATCAGCTGACGAATGTTCTGGGTGGGGTGTCGGCGATTACGGAGTATAGTCCGGCTATAAGTTGGGCGCGCCAGGCAGACAAAATCGCGTATACCAACTTCGAGAAGGGTGATTACACCGTTTGGACCATCGATAATCCACGCGCGCTCAAAAAGACAGCGTTCAATCCGAACGCGGCAACTGTAGTTGCAACGAACACAGTCTCAGATACATCGGCATCCCGGGATTCCCTCGTGCTGCACCCGAGAGCCGGCGAGCCAACCTCGACCTACAGGGCAGCAGCAGGGACCCGTCAGTCGTCGGTATTGCCCTCCGGCGAAGCAGCGCAGGATTTGTCACCGACCATCGCGGTCATGATGACGGATCCTCTATACGGCCTGCCCGACACCACCAGGTTCAAGGAGCATCCGTACCACGCAACGTTCCACCCGGACTACATAGCGGATCCTTCGCTCGGGTACACGCCGAATTACGGGACGTTTTCCGGCGGCACCGCTTTCGTGTTCAGCGACTTGCTCGGCAACCATCAGCTCGCTGTTGCGGGCAACGTGTATGGCAGGCTCAGCGACGCGAGCGCGTTCGTCGGCTACGCTGATCTCAGTCACCGTCTGCAATACTCGACCGGACTTTCTCAGGACCCGGTCTATGTGCCTTTCACCGGCGGCACGACATCACCGCAGCCCGGCGTAGTTCGACTCACAAATACGTATTTGCGTTACGTTGTCCGAAACGTGTTCCTTACCGGCCAGTATCCATTCAATCGCTTCTCGCGAGTGGAAACCGGCGTGCAGTTCAACAGCATTGCTGAGAGTTTTGTCAACATCTATCAGGACTGTGAGACTGCGACAGGGTTTTGCACGGACGTCCAGTTCAGCACCGATAAGAAAAATCCGCTTCCGACTTACAACTATGCAACACCGTCGGTCGCGTTCGTGTCGGACAACACCCTCTTCGGCAACACCGGCCCGGTCATAGGTCGCCGCATGCGGTTCCAGGTGGGTCAGAATCTTGGCGGCATCAATTTTACGGACATCCTCGCCGACTACCGGCGCTACGATCCGATCATCTTCAACACGCTTACTTTTGCGACGAGGTTCATGACCTCGGTGTCGCGCGGCCGGGATGAGGATTTCTTCCCCAAGTACATCGGGCGTCCCGACTTTGTGCGCGGCTACGATCGCGAGAATTTCAACTTCGTCGACTGCACCGCTATCATCGGCGGCGCGCAATCGACCTGCGCGAATCAGCAGCTCGCCGGAAGTCGTGTGGCGGTCTTCAACGAAGAGCTGCGGTTCCCAATCATCCGGCGGTTCGATGTCGGCTCGAGCTTCGGCCTTCCGCCAGTCGATGGACTGATTTTCTACGACGCCGGCCTTGCATGGAGCAAGGGCATGACGCCGCACCTTGGCAATGCCCCTAAGGGAAACGACCCGAACGTGGATCGGTACCCTCTTGCCAGCTGGGGCGCAGGATTGCGCGTCAACGTTTTCAATCTCGCAATCCTTCGCTGGGATTATGCGCGACCGCTGGTTGGCGGGCGTAAGCCCAATTGGACGTTCTCATTGGGAGCGAGCTACTAACCGTTGCGTCGGCTCCTACTGATTGCGCTGCTCTGTACAGCCTGTAGCAACGACAGGGCAGCGCCAGACGCGACTCCCGCTCAGATACAAGAAAATCGTGGCTCCGATGTCCTCCTTCTTCGCGCTCCGCGAAGAGGGGGGCCTGCGAGCGTTTACGTTTATCCTAAGCTCGACTCGGCCGTTTGGACGGATTCTGCAGTGCCGGCAGTCGATCGCGTCCTGGCGTTTGATCCCGACGCTGGCACAATAGCATTCGTCGATTCAAAGGGATTGCCCGGCCGCATCGATCTTCGGATGACCGAGGTGCGCACCGCGTCGAGAGCCAAGCTCACATCGCTCTCCTCGGTGAACGGGACGGACATCTACGGAATCAACTCCAAAGGTGAAGTTCTACGGCTGAATCCGAACGGCGCTGACTGGAGGTTCAAGCCGCCGGTTGCTGCGCGCACGGTATTCGCTCAGCCGAACGGCGAGCTCGTCGTCGCTGCGAACAAGGGCCCCCAAACGCTGCTCTGGAAGATTCAACCGCCCGACGACGTCGTTGAGGATAGCGCTGTCCTGCCCCTCTCGGGCCGTGGCGTTCGCACCCAGGTCGGCGATCGCCTCTACTTCACCGTGGATAGCGGAGTTGTTGGAATTCGGGCGAAGGATTTGTCGCCGGTTGGCGCGGTCAAACTCTCGAATCCGGTTATTGCACTGGCGCCGACGCCGAGCGGCGATCGCCTCTACGTGGCCACGCACGGCGACAGTAGTCTTACGGTGGCCGATCGCTATACCGAAAGCGGTAAGACCAACGTCGCTCTACCGCAGCCGCCACGCGACTTGCGCATGGATGCACTCGGCCGGTATCTGCTCGCTCGCTTTCCAAAGAACGATTCCGCGTGGGTGATCGCGATCGGAACGAATCGAGTCGTCGGGGCGGTACCGACTCGATGGACGGTCGACTTACCAGCTGTGACTCCCGATGGAATGCTTGCGCTGCTCGGCGCGCAGGACGTGAGCATAGTTGATCCGGAAAAGTTGTCGGTGAAATCGACAATTGCTGGCGGGGCGCGGGATTTCTGGTACTTCTTCGCGTGGGACGGATTTCGGCCGAGGGCACAAGGTCTCGATCAGCCTGTGACCTTCCCAACCGAGAGTTTGCCGGGAGATTCTCTCAGCGCGAGCTCGACCGCGTCGAGCACTGCAGCTTCGTCGACTCCTGCTGCAGTCGACACATCGCGAGCCGAAGCCACCGCCGCTGCAACGGGACCAGCCGCTCAATCCTCCGGCTACACTGTTTCCTTCGCCGCACTACTCAGCGAAGAAAAAGCACAGCAGCTCGCATCGTCCATCAAAGTGAACGGAACCGACGCGCACGTCGTGTCGACGCTTACTGCCGGATCTCCAATCTTTCGCGTAGTCATCGGTCCGTTTGCGACGCGCGAGGAAGCTGACCGTGTGGGACGCGCGTCGAAGCGGGACTACTGGGTCTACGAGGGCTCGCCTTGAGCCAAAAGATTTCCGGGGGTCGTCCTAAAGCTTGGGAGGACGCCGGAAGGCAAGTCGCGCCACTACTGGGCAGTTATTCAGCAATAGCCGTTGTCTCCAGCGATCCGCTAGCAGCGGCGCACGTCGCTCTGGGAATTGCTCGCGCCGAATCCGAGCACCGCAGGTGCGTCGTCGGCGACCTCGTCGGCGACCTGGCTCCGCTCCGCTCCCTCGTCAAGGATGAGGACGCGCCTGGAATTACCGACAGCATTCTATACGGCGTCTCGCTAAACAAGATCGGCTATCAGGTGGAGGGAGCGAAGAACCTCTACGTGATGCCCAGTGGAAGCGATCCTCTCATCGATGACGAGGTACTACAAAGCCCACGCTGGAAAAAGCTCGCGTCGGGCTTTGCGCAAGCCGGCGCGTTTCTCCTTCTCGTCGCGAAGAGTTCGGAGGCAGGCCTGGACGCTCTCCTCGAGCAGCTCGACGGAGCGGTCCTCGTCAAGGATACGGAGCTGACCGCCGCTCCCGCGGCCGTCGTTGTCGCGCGGGTTCCCGCTCCGACGCGAACTCTTAAGATCCCGCTGCCTAGGATAGGCGCTGCCAATTGGCCGCGAAAAAAATGGCTCTATCCAGCCGCCGGGGGCATCGCCGGTCTCGCGGTGATCGCCGCAGTGATCGCCGTTATGGTTGCGCGCGCCCCTCGAGGGCCGACCGTTCGCAAAATTGCCGCGACCGCAGGCGCGGCCGCCAAGCCGCCCCGCCCCGTCGTTCAAACTGTGCACGTTCCACCTCCGGCAAATGTCGGTGATTCTGACATCGCCGCTTCCTTTTCGGTCGAGCTGATAGTCGCAAACACCGCGGAAGGTGCTAACTTGTTCGTGCAGAAAAATGGCGCGGCGCTTCCTGCCGCCGCCGTTTCGCCGGTTCCAATCGGCGCGGAACGAGCTACGTGGTACAGGGTCACGGCCGGTGCATTTACCAGGAGAGCTCAAGCTGACTCACTTCTGCTTGCGTTGCGGCGAGCCGGTGTTCTCGCAAGCGATTCAGCTGGAAGCGTCACGCAGGCGCCACTAGCGTTGCTCGTGGACAGCGTGCCGACGCAGGGCGGAATTTCGGATGCGATCCGCGCGGCGACTCAGAGGTACGCGGCTCGTGGATTGTCGGTTTATCCGCTTGTGCAGGACGACGGAGGCGCCCGGATCTTCGCGGGAGCGTTCGCGACAGCCGATCAGTCGGCGGAGCTGATAAGAACTTTACGTGCGGCGGGCTTGAGGCCCGTTCTGGTTTACCGAACCGGGAGTGCGCCTTAGTGCGTTTGACGAAACTCGAGATTCACGGATTTAAATCGTTCGCTGATCGAACCGACATGGTGTTCGAGCCGGGCGTGACTGCCATCGTGGGTCCGAACGGCTGCGGCAAATCCAATGTTTCAGACGCCGTACGCTGGGTCCTTGGCGAGCAGCGCGCAAGAGCCCTTCGGGGCGCGAAGATGGAGGAGGTGATCTTTCAGGGATCGTCAGCACGTCGCGCTGTAAATCTCGCCGAGGTCTCGCTCCACTTCGAGAACGATGACGGCGCGCTTGATATTCCATTTCGCGAAGTTGTAATCACCCGACGCCTCAGTCGGTCCGGCGAGAGCGACTACTTTCTCAACAGCTCGCCCTGCCGGTTGCGCGACATCCATGACATGGTGCGAGGCACCGGACTCGGCGCCGATTCCGGCGTTGTGATCGAAGCACGAATGGTTGATGCCCTGCTCTCGGATAAGCCGGACGAGCGTCGCGAGCTTTTCGAGGAGGCCGCCGGGGTCGGGCTCTACCGCGACCGTAAGCGCAGTGCGGAGCGTCGGCTGGAAGAGACTACAGTCGATCTGTCACGCATCGACGATCTCATCGCCGAAGTACAGAGCCAGGTTCGTTCTCTGGCGCGCCAGAGAAAACGCGCGGAACGCCATAGTGAGCTCATGACGCGCCGCTTCACATTGGAAGTCGCACACGCGTCGCGAGAGATGGATGCCTGGCGCGACGAGCTTCTCCGTCTCGAGCAACGGGTCGCCGGCCTTCGGGTCGAGGTTCCATCCGAAGAAGCGAGACTGCTCGGTGCAGAGGTCGCGCGAGAGTCGGCGCTTGCCGAGCGTACGAGCGCGGAAGCACGCAGAACCGAACTTGCGCATTTGGTATCTGACCAGCGCGAAAGTACGCAGCAGCTTCGTGGCGAAATCGCCGTAGCCGAGGAAAGGCTCCGCAATGCGACGTCGCGTAGGGAGCGTGCCGAGGAAGAGCGCCGCGACGGTGATGCTGCAGCTGGCCGCGTGAACAGCGAGCTGGAGCACGCGACGATCGAGCTCGCTGAGCTGGAGAGCGCTTTGCGCGCCGCGGACGATGCACTGGCTCTGCACGCGCGCGGCGAAGAAGACTTGCGTGCAGCGCTGAGCGTCGCTCGATTGAACGTCGAAGGCGGTGAAGCTGCATTACGCGAACTGCGCGAGACCCTCCACCGTACTCAACTTGAGCGCGAGTCCAGCGAGAGAGAGCAATCGGAGCTTGCAGCGCGGAAAGCGGCGCTCGAGTCTGAGCTTGCTCAGCTCTTCGACGCCGCAGAGTCTTTCCGGCGAGAGCTTGTCGCTGCCGAAGACGCTGCCGCCATCGCGGCACGCCGTGTTGCCGAGACAGCCGTTGCCGCGGAGGAGGCGCGAGATTTCCTCGCTAGCGTCCGTGAACGGGAGGCTGCTGCGCGCTCGGACCTCCTCCGGGCAGACGAGCTCCATACTGCGGCTGCCGCCAGACTCAACGCTCTCGAGGCTCTCGAGAGGGAGCGCGTAGGCCTAGCGCCTGCCGCAGCCCGCTTGTTGAGAGAACGCGGCATCTTCGGCGAAGGATCGATCGTTGGGCCGCTCAGTGATTTTATCAGCGCTGACGCGAACGCCGCTGCTTTGATCGAGCGATTCCTCGGCCCCACCGTAAACGCGGTACTCGTTCGCGACCGAGCCGTCGCGGACTCCGTGCGCGCGTGGCACGCGTCGACCGAGCCTGGGCCGCTTCTCCTTCTACCGATCGATTCGGCGCCAGATGAATCGCGAGATACGGAAGCCGCAACAGCACTCGCCGATCTGGTCGAAGCATCGTCCCCCGCTCGCGCCTGGGTGCGCTCACTGCTTGGACGTGTATCGCCGCTGGAAAATGGAGCTGCATTCGTCGATGCGCGTGGCGCGATCTGGCTTCCGTCTGCCGAGGCCGGTCCGGGACCGCTTCGCCGACGCGCGGAAATCGTAGAGCTGAGGCAAATCGTCACCAATAGCGCGGCCGCGCGCCATAGCGCTGCGGCCCTCGCGGAATCCGAGCGCACCGCGCTGGTGTCCGCCGAACGCTCGGCGATCGTGGCGCAGGAAACGGCGTCGCTCGCGGCACGTTCGAATGCGGAAGCCGCCGATCGGTCAGACGTCCTTGCGCGCCAGCACCAACGCGCCGCCCGCGAAGCCGCGGAAGCGCGGGCGCTCATGGAGCGATTGTCGGAGCGGGAAGCGGCGGTTTCGGCGCGTATTGAGTCGCTCGCAATCCAGGCCGAGGAAATGGAAGCAGCGATAACCAGTCAGGAGGCGTCGGTGTTTTCCGCGCGCGGAATGCTGGCCGTCGCGGAACAACAGCAGGAAGAGGCGCGTGAGCAGCGAACTGCCAGCCAAATTCGACGCGCTCAGGCGGCGGCGCAGCTCGAGGTCGCGTTGGATCGCCGCAGACACTTGAGCGAAGAGTACGCTTCTGCGAGCGGTCGCGTAGCAAACCTCGAGCTCGAGCTCACAACCCTGTCGAGTGCCGATGCCCAGCTCAAAGAGATGCTCGCGCGCTGGCAAATCGACCTCGACGCCCGTCACGCAACTCTCCTCGCTGCCGAACAGAAGCACGCTGACGCGGAGTTGTTTGTCCATGCGGTAGATGAGCGTCTTATGAGCGACGAGCAGCTCCTCGCGGAGCTCCGGCATCGCGTCTCTGCCCTGAGCGAAGAGCTCCATTCCGCGGAGCTTAGATACACTGAGCTCTCGGGCCGCAGGGCAGCGATTCGTGAGCGGCTCGAGGCGGAGTGGAAGAAACCGGTCGACGAGTTGCTCGCCGGGGCGGAAATGCTGGACCTGGACGACGAAACGCTTCGCACGGAGGCGGCTGTCGTTCGCGAGCAGCTGGAGGCCCTTGGGCCCGTCAACCCGATGGCAATTGAGGAGCACGAGGAAGAAACCAGACGTCTCGCGTTCCTCACTACTCAGCGCGACGACTTGAATTCAGCGAAGAATTCTCTGCAGCAGGCGATTCGTGAGATCGATACTACTGCGCGCGCGCTGTTCCTCGAGACATTCGTCAAGGTGCGTGAGAACTTTAGAAACATTTTCATGACGCTCTTCGGCGGCGGTGAGTGCGATCTGCGTCTCGAGAACCCCGAAAGTCCGCTGGAAGGTGACATCGAGATTCACGCTTCGCCCCGCGGCAAGAGAACTCAGCGCATCCATCTCCTGTCAAGCGGAGAAAAAGCACTGGTGGCTCTGTCGCTGCTCTTCGGAATTTTCCTCACCAAGCCAAGCCCCTTCTGTCTCCTCGACGAGGTGGACGCACCACTTGACGATCAGAACGTCGGACATTTCGTTCGGATGCTCAACAGATTCAAGGGGAAAACGCAGTTCATCGTGATAACCCACAATCCGCGCACCACCACTGAAGCTGCCGACGCAGTTTACGGCGTGACGATGCAGGAGCCGGGAGTCTCGTCGCTCGTCAGCGTCCGGATGCGCGGAAAGACGGTGGACGAGACAATTTC
>DASQPS010000162.1:0-14983 GCA_035643845.1 Gemmatimonadaceae bacterium
CAGTTCGTTCAGCTCCCATAGAAAAGCGGCGAGCGTCTTTCCGGTTCCAGTGGGTGCGAGGATCAAAGTGTGCGATCCACTCGCGATCGCGGGCCAGCCCGAGCGCTGTGGGTCGCTCGGCGTGCCAAGCGTTTCTTCGAACCATTGCCGTACGAGAGGATGAAAACGAGAGAGCATCAGCCCGACATCCCGTCACATAGCGGGCCAAAAGCGGACACACGACTGAGTGCTAAAGCACGCGTCGCAGTTTTTGCGCTCCCCATTCCAGAATCTTGCTCGAGAGCGGCCGCTTCCGAAATTCATCGAGCTTGATCTCCTTCGACCACTTTGTGTCGTCCACGAATATCGAATCCATTTGAGCTCCGACGCCGGGATCGAGCGTCACGAGTAGGGATTCATCGTTGAACGACAACGACCGGTTGTCGAAGTTCATCGAGCCGACGTACGACCACAGGCCGTCTACCACCATGCTCTTGGCATGCATCATCGTCGGCTGATACTCGAAGATCCTCACCCCTCCCTCGAGTAATGGCTCGTAATAAGTTCTTCCCGCGTACCACGTTGTCTTGACGTCGGTCTCCTTGCTTACCGTCAACACCCTGACATCGACGCCCCGTTTCGCAGCAGCGAGTAGAAGCTGCATGAAGCTCTCTCCCGGCACGAAGTAGGAATTGGAGATATAGAGGGTCTTACGCGCGCCGGCGATCGAGAGCGCAAGAAAGCGTTCTGCAGGAGTGCTTCCAGTACTGGGAATCGTGTGCATCAGCCCCGCGCGAACGTCGCCGACGTCGGCAAACGATGCCCGCGGAAAAAACATGTCTCCCGTCAGAAGCTCGCCAGTCGCCTCGGCCCACCCTGCTGCGAAAGTTGCCTGCAGCTCACCCACTGTCGGACCTTCGAAGCGCACGTTGCTCTCCCGCCACTGGTCTTTGTGATGCCCATCGCCAAGCCAATAGTCCGCCAAGCCAAAACCGCCGGTATAACCGATACGCCCGTCAATCACCACCACACGAACGTGCGACCGCTGCGCGGCTTTCTGCAGACTGTACCAGCGCAAAGGCCTGAGCCAGACAACTTCCACTCCTGCCGATCGAAGTCTGTGTATCCAGTCCTTTTTCAGCGGCTGCGAGCCGAATGCATCGAGCAGAAGTAGTACCCGCACTCTGTGTTGAGCCCGGTCGATCAGATATTTCGCCAGCGTGTCGGCAACTGCGCCGGGCTGCGAGTAGTACATCTGGATCGTTATCGTTCGCTGCGCTGATTCGAGATCCTTCCACAGCTGCGGATACGTGCCGTCCCCATTCAGAAGGATCTGAACCTTGTTGCCCGGATCGATGTGCGTGCCGGTAAACAGCTCGATGCTGCGAGCGAACAACGAATCGCCAATCGCCGGCGGACCATCCCGATCGCCCTCAGCTATTACGCTTCGAACAGGCGTGTCGTGAGTGACTGAAAGGATGCCAATTAGCGCCAGCACCAGAGCGAACAACAGCAGCGCTGCGATTGCGATGTACTTGATCAGTGACATATTCTCTCTGCATGACCTACGTGGCCCGTCGGCGGACTGCAACGCGTTCTATCGTCCTCGATCGGTCGCTCGAGTCGCTCCCCATCTTTCGACTGAGCGACTCCGCCGAGGACTCGGCGATCTCCTTTTCTCCGGAGAGCGGCGGACGGTGGCGCGTCTTGCCGAGTCCTGGCGACCGCTTGCCTGGCACCTTCGACCAGGATGTCTACATTGAGCTTCTGCATCGCTACCACGAAGCTGGATTCCCGGAGGACGGCGCGATCAGTTTTACCCTCCACGCTTTCCTGCGATCGATCGGCCGGCGAGTGGATGGAAGGACATACGAGCAGCTCCGATCAGCTCTGACTCGTCTCGAGAGAACCATTCTCGAATCGAGCGGAGTGTACGTTGCCGCAAGTGACGGACAGCCGCTAGAAGGCCGATTCACCATACTTTCCTCAGTGTCCATCGCGCGCCGCCGACTCGCGGAGCGGGAACAGTTTACTCTTTTTCCGGTCCTCACTGCATCAGAGCCTGGTGACGCCAGAGTGACGATCGGGCCCTTGATTCGCGCGAACATCGCCGCTGGTCATACGGTCACCCTGTCTGTCATGCACTATCTCTCCCTCACCAATCCGGTCGCGCGCCGACTTTACCGATTGCTCGAAGTCGCGCGAGAAGAAGGAATGGTTGCCTGGAGAGTCCCGCTTGCGCTGCTTGCTGAACAGCTTCCGCTGACCCAACGATACCCTTCCCACTTGCAACGAGTGCTCCAGCCTGCGCACGAGATGCTCGTCGCAGCCGGGCTGCTTCGCGATGCGGCCTTCCGGCAAGTCAATCGCGATTGGCTCGTGGATTACGTACTTGCCTCCAGAGCAGCCTGACACGGATACGATGTTCCACTGGTGTCCTTTGTGCGTCCTTTGGGAACAACCGTCGTCTCGCGGGCGTATCTATTAGCTTATCGCCTTCCTCTACCAACAGCCCGTCAAAAAGCCGTATGTCGCGATCCAGAAAATCCATGCTTCTCGGTCTTGTCCTGATTCCAGTGATGGCCGGAGGTTTCGTATTCCAGCAGCGCGAGAGCCAGCAGGGTGCTCGACTCCTGGACCAGGTGCTCAATATTGTCTCGACCCGTTTCGTGGATACAGTCGATGCCGCAACTCTGTACGAAAAAGCAGCCCGCGGGCTCGTCCACGAGCTGAACGACCCTTACAGCATCCTGTTGTCGCCGAAAGAGCTCTCGTCTTTCAACGCGCAGACCAACGGCCGGTATGCTGGTATCGGAATGGAGATCGCCGAGACGCAGGGTTTCATTACGGTTCAACGTGTCTTTCCTCATACGCCGGCAGAACAGGCGGGGGTGCAGGAAGGCGATCGGATCAACTTCGTCGACACCACCAACATTCGCGGATGGACCGTCTCGCAGACCTCGGACGCGCTCAAAGGCAATCCGGGCAGTAAAGTGCTGGTGAAGTTTTCCCGTCCAGGCGTTCCCGAGCTGATCCCAATCACCTTCACGCGCGCCGTAGTCAGCATTCCAGCGGTACCATACGCGATAATGCTCGACGGCAAGATCGGTTACATCCCGCTACTCCAGTTCAATGAAAGCGCGCGGGACGAACTCGAGGCATCGGTCTCTCGATTGAAGGACGAGGGCGCAAAGGGGATCATCATCGATCTTCGCGGCAATCCCGGCGGAATCCTGGATCAGTCGCTCACGGTGAGCAATCTCTTCCTCAAGAAGGGACAGGAGATTTCGAGTATTCGCGCCCGCAATGGGGAGAACCAGACCTTTGTTGCTACCGATGAACCGGTCGCACCCAAGATTCCTCTCGTTCTTTTGACGGATGGAAGGAGTGCCTCGGCGTCCGAGATCGTCGCCGGCGCATTGCAGGATCACGATCGGGCGCTCATTGTCGGCACAACCTCGTTCGGCAAAGGCCTCGTCCAGTCGGTGTTCCCGCTCGACGGCGGTTACGCGCTCAAGATGACGACCGCGAAGTGGTATACGCCGAGTGGTCGGTCCATCCAGAAAGAGCGCAAGCTCTTGCCGAGCGGAGAATTCGTTGAGGTGATGCCCGATTCCCTCGAGACTGATTCAGTTCGCCGTTCTCGGCCAGCGTTCAAATCGGACGCCGGTCGTATAGTCTACGGCGGCGGCGCGATCACGCCGGACATAATCGTTCGCCCCGATACCCTGACGACTCCGGAGCAGAAGGTCTTTAACGTCTTCGCCCCAAAGACCGCCGATGTGCGCGCCACGCTCATGGACTATGCTTTGGAGCTGAAGAAAACGGTCAAGCCCAACTTTACCGTCCAACCCGCGTGGCGTGAAGAGTTCTACCGGCGACTCCAGGCAAAGGGAGTTACCGTTGATCATGCGCAATACGAGCAGGCCGGTGGTGAGATCGACCGGCTCTTGGGGAATACTATCGCGCGTCTTGCGTTCGGCGACTCGACCGCGAAACGGCGCAGCGTTCCGGAGGACAATCAGCTCATGCGCGCGATCGATGTATTGAAACAGAGCCAGACCCAACAAGACCTGTTCGCGATCGCACAGCGAGAACAGACAACCGCGTCAGCGCGCTAATAACCCAACCGGCGTCGCAGCAGCGAATCCTGACAAAAAAACCTCCGGCGGATAAAACCCGCCGGAGGTTTTCACTTTTCAACCAGCCGTCCATCAGGGCCAGCGATGTTTGTTCGAGTACTTGCTCCCAAAAACTTCATGAAGAATAGCGCTTGGGTCTTCGGCCCGGACGACGGCGTCAATCCGGTCCCCCACTGTGATTGGTCGCGTGAATTCACGGTAGCGTCGATAACCGTGGCAAAAACAAAGCGGGCCTTTCCGGGAAACATCCCCTAACAGGATATCCGGCTCACCAAAAAACGTCATTGCGTAGAAAAAATTGAGCGTACGTGGAGGGACCAGGTCGCTCTGGACGACGTTTCGGGGTAGGCTTCCGTGCTTGCCCCACTGTACGTCGATGCGCACCTGCGACTTTGGCCAAGGAGTATGCAGGATGTCACCATGCCAATAAGTCCACACGTCGGTCGGAGCGTGTGTCGAATCGTACCCGACCCACATCACTTCTTCATCGGTCGGCACGGTAAAAGGAATCCATGCTCCGTGAACATCGTCCCGCCACAGCAGATGGTATGCGATCACCGGCCTGGAGGGGTGCAGAACCGCGACCACCCGTTCGAGCGGGAACGTTTCATCCCGCTGCAGGTATAAAACCGGTGCTAGGCGCTGCGCCAGGATAGCTCCGCTGTCTGTTGGGGCAAGCACGCCAAGCAGATTGGCCGGTCGGAGTGGAATGTGGGCATGTGGGCCGCAAGCTGGCAGCAGTCCGATGACGAACCCTAGATAGATCCGCTCGAGAATCTGGATGGCTTTTCTATTCAATGGATCGCCATCAAAGTTCACCCATGCAGCGATTACCGCGCACCGCTGCGTCGAAGTAACTGGAGAGCACATGCGCAAGCCACGTCCAAACGCGTACAACCCTGCCCAGGCACTTTTTCTCATCAGCAATGATCGGAGCGGATCGCCCTTGAGCTGCCCTTCCTGCTCTGGGTCGATCGAACGTGATCCCCGCCAGATCCCGCCACCGCCCTACACCCACGTCACCCTTCGGTGCAAGAGCTGCGGTCGCTCCGCGCATTACGTCGCTGGAGCGGCGTAGAACATCGGTCTCTTGCACAAAACTTGCCCTCCTCTGCACTCCGCCGGATCGTAGCGCATCGCCCGGTATAAAGATCCGGCGAAACGAAGCGTCCTTCCGTTCGGCCAGCAAGCGATGGACGCTTTACAGATTGCCCCGCGGGGAGAGGATTAGTTCAATGGCACGCATCACAGGCACGGTCAAATGGTTCAACGACGCCAAAGGATTTGGTTTCATTTCGCGTGAGGGGGGCCCCGATGTGTTCGTGCATTTCAGCGCGATCGGCGGATCGGGATTCAAGTCTCTCGCCGAGGGGGACAAAGTCGAATTCGAAGTTGTGCAGGGCCAGAAAGGACCGCAGGCAGCAGACGTGACAAAAGTCAGCTGACCGACTGATCGTGAGAAAAGCCCCGGCCTGCGCCGGGGCTTTTTTGCAATGCGGGCATCACAAACTTGGTTGTCCACAGGCGGCATATGAGTTGCTTCCTTGCACACCACGGAACGCACACCACACGGGGGCTCACGATGGCCGCAATCTGGAAAGGCTCGCTCACTTTCGGTCTCGTCAACATTCCCGTGGAGCTCAAAACCGCGGTACGCGCTGATCACATCAGTTTCCGCCTCCTTCACGAGGCGGATTTGTCTCCCGTTAAATACGAGCGCGTTTGCCAAGCCGACGGAGATCCCGTTCCGTGGAACGAGATCGTCAAAGGATACGAGTACGAAAAGGGAAAGTTCGTCGTTATGACTGACGAGGATTTCAAGACGGCGGCTCTTGAAGCATCCAAGACAATCGATATCCTCGATTTCGTAAAGCAGGATGAGATCGACCCGCGGTACTTCGAGACCCCGTACTATCTGGTACCTACCAAAGGGGGCGAAAAACCCTACGCACTTCTGCGCGAAGCCATCCGCACAACTGGGTCCGTCGGCATCGGCAAAATCATCATCAGGCAGACTCAGCATCTCGCTGGCGTTAAGGTCGTTGGAGATGCGCTCGTACTCGAGATCATGAGATTCGCCAACGAGCTCGTCGACGAGAAAGATTTCAACTTCCCGAGTCGCGAAGCTGTTCGCCCCCAGGAATTGCAGATGGCAGAGCAGCTGGTAGCAAATCTTGCCGAGCCGTTTGATCCTACGCGGTACACCGATGAGTACCGCGCCAATCTCATGCGAGTGATCAAGGCCAAGATGAAAGGCAAGAAGCCCAAGCTCGAAGGTCCGCAGGAAGAAACACCGGACAGTGGCGTGCTCGACCTCATGTCTCGACTGCGTGCGAGCCTGGAAGAAGGTGCGGGCAAGAAGGGCGCGGTACGTGCAAAGAGAAAGGCCGTCGCCGCGGGGCGCAAACCAACAAAGCCCAAGAAGAGGCAAACAGCCTAGAGGGCGTTCATGGCTGTAACGACGAGCGGGAGTTCGAAGCGCAGCGCTCGCGCCCAGCTCACCGAGTACCGACGAAAACGAGATTTCGCCAGAACGGCGGAGCCATCAGGTGATGAGGCGCCGCCGCGCTCGCGCGTTGGACGGCTGCGGTTCGTAATCCAGAAACATGCTGCGAGTCATCTTCATTTTGATCTTCGACTCGAGCTAGACGGCGTCATGAAGAGTTGGGCGGTTCCGAAAGGTCCGAGCCTCGATCCGTCGGTGAAACGTCTTGCCATGCAGGTCGAGGATCATCCAATTGATTACAACACGTTCGAGGGAACGATTCCCAAGGGGGAATACGGCGGCGGCACTGTCATGTTGTGGGACCGCGGCACTTACTCCTCTGACACTGCCACTTCCGCCAAAGATGAAGAGGACGCGATTCGCGAGGGGCTGCGGCGGGGCGACTTGAAGATAACGTTCCACGGGGAGAGGCTCCGCGGATCCTTCGCACTCGTTCGCATGAAGTTCGCGCGCGACGACTCCTCTTCATCAAAACCCCAGTGGCTCCTCATCAAACATCGGGATGAGTTCGCAAGTGACGAGGATGTAGTCGCGGAAAACATGACGTCCGTCGACTCCGGTCGAAGCATGGAAGAGATCGCAGGCGGAAAGGGTCGCGTCTGGAGAAGCAATCGGACCGCCAGGGCAGGCCGTCAAACCCCGAAGGTCGATCCCTCACCAACTAATCGAGCCGATCCATCAGTCAACACGCTCGAACCGATGTACTGCAGCATCGGTAGCGAAGTGCCCGGAGAAGGCTGGACGTTCGAGCCCAAGTACGACGGCATCCGCGTGCTAGCCTTCGTTACGTCGGGCGAAGTGAAACTCATAACGCGGAATGGTAAGGACAAGGCTAAGCAATTTCCCGAAATAGTCGCGTCGCTGAAGAAACTGGCCGCACAGACCAGGCGATCACTGGTTCTTGACGGAGAGATCGTGGCGTTGATCGACGGAGAGCCAGGCCGCTTCCAGGAGCTTCAGAGCCGGATGCACGTGAAGGAGTCGCACATGATCCAGCGACATACGTCTTCCCGACCCGCCGCATTTATCCTTTTCGATATTCTCGTCGATGGAGACGAAGTACTTATCCGCGAGCCATGGTCAGCGCGTCGTGCGCGCTTGGTCAAGCGCCTGGGAAACCGGGTCACGAACCAGTTGAGGATCACCGAATCGAGCGAAGGCGACGGAAAAAAGATGTTGGACAAAGCTCGCCGCCAGGGGTGGGAAGGGATCATCGCCAAGCGCGTCGACTCGCCGTATGAGCCTGGGAACCGCTCACGCAACTGGCTCAAGCTGAAAATCGAATTTCGCGAGGAGTTCGTCGTCGGCGGCTACACGGAGCCACGCAACAGCCGCGAGCACATCGGCGCGATTCTCCTAGGCTATTTCGACCACGGTCGATTCATCTACGTTGGGCACACCGGCGGCGGCTTCAGTCGAAAAGGTCTCGAGGAGATGTACCGCCTTCTCAAGCCGCTCGAACGAAAAACATCACCGTTTGAAGAAACGCCTAAAACCAATGAGAAGGCTCATTGGGTCACGCCTGAAGTGGTTGTAGAGGTAAAGTTTAGCGAGTGGACGGCCGATCGCAGGCTCCGACAGCCGATCTTTCTCGGCGTTCGCGACGACAAAAACGCAAAAGACGTAGGCATTGAACCCCCGAGCGTGCAGCGGCAATCGTCGCTCGCCGCAATCGCGAAACGAAAGGACCGACCAACGGTTGCGGCTCGCGCGCGGGGGGCGATCAAATCGACTCGAGTAAAATCAGACCGACGGCCGGTGAAAAAAACTCCGCGCGTGAGCGCGGATACCGGACCGCTTATCGAGCAGTTGGATGAAATCGAAGAAAAGGGTGGCGAAGGAACTCTGGACTTTTCCCCCGGAAAAACCCTAAAGGTCTCCAACCTGGACAAAGTTTTCTTTCCCAAGGAGAAATTCACAAAAGGCGACGTCATGCGATTCTACGCTCGGATCGCGCGTTTTATTCTCCCCACGGTTCAGGACCGTCCGCTCG
Source organism: Gemmatimonadaceae bacterium (assembly GCA_035643845.1). GTDB lineage: Bacteria > Gemmatimonadota > Gemmatimonadetes > Gemmatimonadales > Gemmatimonadaceae > UBA4720. The sequence continues at coordinate 8,621 of DASQPS010000162.1, forward strand.
TGCTGAAGCGATTCCCGAATGGGATCGACGGTGAGTCGTTTTACCAGCAGAAAGCCTCCGATACGACCCCGCCTGAGGTGCGAGTTGAGACAATCGAAACTGACGGCGGCGATAAACAGCCGCGGATTATCGGCGGCAACCTTCTGACCCTTCTCTATACGATCCAGCTCGGCGCGATCTCAGTCGATCCCTGGCATTCGCGTGTGGGCTCGCTTGAGTACGCTGACTATACGATCGTGGATCTGGATCCAGGGCCGAGGGCAAATTTCGCAAGAGTGATCCAGGTTGCTCGCTGGGCCAGGGAAGTTCTCGACTCCTTCGGCCTGAATGCCGCAATCAAGACTTCGGGAGCAACTGGCTTGCATATCTGTTTACCGCTGCCGCCGAAAACGCCCAACGAGGCGGCGACATTAGTAGCGCAAATGGTCGCCACGAAAGTTGCCGACGCGCATCCGAAGGAAGCAACGATCGAACGCTTCGTGAAAGCTCGCGGCGCCGCAACGGTTTACGTCGACTACCTGCAGAATATCCAGGGAAAGACAGTCGCAGGCGCCTACTGCGTTAGAGCAAAACCCGGGGCGACAGTTTCTGCGCCTCTTCGGTGGACAGAGCTGACCGACGATCTCGACCCCCGCGATTTTCATCTCGGTAACGCGGCCGATCGTTTCGAAAGAGTTGGGGATATCTGGAGCGAAGCGATGAAGAAAAAAAACTCGCTTCGCGCGCTCGTCTAGCCGAGGCTAACGGCCGCCGTTGCCTACTTTGCGGAGGGGCAGCTCGATTTGTCCGCTCTCCCCTTCCGGCTGCTTCGAAGTGTCTCCGAAGATCGGATCACTGGACTCGTCAACCATGTGGGTGAGCTTGTAATAAAAATGGAGCGAGTGAATCGGAGCCATGAAGCTCCGGTTGCCGGCGCGAGAAATCGCGACCGCTTCTTCCCGCACTCGACGGGGAAGATCCCGCGCGGCGGGAAGCGCGAGTAGGCGTTGTATCTCTGTGCTGTCTCGTGCGAGCAGTGCTGCGCACAAACTGTCCAGATACGCCAACATAGCTACCGGGCTCCCAGTTCAGGGTGTTTAGCCTTAGGTACACATTGCAACTAATACACCGTTGACGCAAGAGGTTCCGGTCAGCTAACCGGGCTGGTACCTGTCTGTTACGGGTTCATGGATAGAGGAAATCGAACCTCACACCACGATGAAGCCTACGCCTTTTCTTCGGTGCGTACCGAAAAAGTTGGGCGGGGCGGCCCCTCCCCTCGCTGCGCCATTCGTCCGTAGGTTCGACGAGCGACGCGGCTTGAAGGGCACGCCGGAAACTGGCCTTGTGCAGACGTTTACCGAGCAGGAGCTCATACATCTGTTGTAATTCGCTCAGGGTGAACGTCGAGGGAAGCAAACGAAAGGCAATTGGGGCCTGGTCCAGCCGGTCCTGAATGGTCTGATTCGCACTTTCGATCATTGTACGCTGACGTGGAGATAGAGCCGGAAGATCGCGAACCGGGAACCAGCTGTATCCGGATTTGGGCGAAGCGGTTTCGTGCGGAACGAGACCAACAAACGCCACTGAGATTTCCGTGTCGCTCGGATGCCGTTTGCCGCCGCCGGATGCTCCGATTTGTTCTATCCAAATCGGTGCCTCTCCGAGCGCTTCCTGTGCGACGCGGGCAGCCGCCGCCTCGAGGGATTCTCCGGTTTGCGGAAAACGCCACGGAAGCGACCATCGCTCCCGATCGCTCGGACTACGCGCAAGAAGGATCGCCAGATCGTTTCCCATCGCGGTGACCAGAACGACATCGACGCTGTACGAAGTGTTCCGGGAGCGTTCGCGCATGATGCATGCGAATTAGTCACTTTTGGCGACTAAAGTCAAGACTGCTTGCGGGATTTGTTTTGCGCGACGCTCGAGAATTGTTTTTTGCGTCGTGAGGCGGGGAACACTGATATAAGATTCCAGTGCGAACTCGTCAACAACGAAAATGCTTTATGATTTTTTCGATCACATCGACAAGCGCGTAAACGAAACAGTTGTCCCTTTACATCGCCTTTGCTGACCTCTGGATTCCCGTTCCGCGATTCGCGTGTGGCGGGATGCTGATGGGAAGATGACCAGAGATCGCATCGATGCCCATCAACGCCCGCGCTGCGGCTATCTGGCAGACCGGATATCCGCCCCACGCAACCATATACGTCCCCACAGACGGTAGTTGCTGCAGCAAATAGGGATTGCCGAAAGCGACGACGATCGGCTTTCTTCCTCGCTCCATCAACGTTTGCACGAAGTTGGCGAATGCCTCGGGTGCGCTCGCCGATACCGCATCCCAGCTCTGGCCGACGTAAGAACTGATTATCGTGACATCCGCCGAGTCGGCCGCCGCTATCAACCGCGGAAAATTCAAAGTCGCATCTTCGGTTGAAGTGAACTCGGTGCGCAAATTTGGCAGGCCCGTGCGGAGCTCCGCGTTAAAGGCGTTGCCCGCCGCAAGATCGGTGCGCCGCGCAAGAGTTATGGAAAGAACTCTCGTCACCCCTCCAGCTAGCGGGATTTCACCGAGCGAATCTTTCACGAGAGTTATCGATTTCTCGGCAATCGTTTTCGCGATCTGTGCGTTAGAGCTGTCGCCGACCGAAAAGCGCAGCGCATTCAAGTCGACGAGCTTCTGTTGCGCAAGACCGAGTCGGCGCTTGATCTCGAGAACCCTTCGAACCGACGAGTCGAGCCTCGCCTCTGAATATCTTTTCTCGGCCACCCCTGCGACGACAGCATCAATGGCTCGCGGAACATCCTCCGGCTGGATCAGCACGTCGACCCCCGCGACCACGGCGCGCTTTATCGCCTCGTCGGCCCCGAAGAGATCGAGAACACCTCGCATGTCCATCGCATCCGAGATGATCAATCCCTTGAAGCCCAGGTCTTCGCGCAGCAAACCCGTAAGCACTTTCGGCGAGAGCGTTCCGGGAACGTTGGAGGAGTCGAGTGCCGGCATCGCGCCATGAAAGGACATTATTGCGCCCACGCCGCCTTTAACCGCTGCACGAAACGGAACGAGCTCCACCGTGTCCAGCCGACTCCGGCTTACGTTCACGATCGGAAGCGCCAGGTGCGAGTTCACATCGGTGTCTCCGTGACCTGGAAAGTGCTTTCCAGTTGCGATCATGCCGTGGTCCTGCAGCCCGTGAATGAATGCCACACCCAATCGCGCGTCGAGCGCGGGATCTTCGCCGTACGAGCGTGTGTTTATGACCGGGTTGTTCGGATTGTTATTGACGTCGAGCACCGGCGCGTATGCAATGTGAATTCCGAGAGCCCGCCCTTCGAGAGCGGTCAGACGTCCCATCTCGTAAGCCAGCGCCGTGTCGCGGGTTGCGCCGACCGCCATCTCAGGTGGAAATACACTCGCACCGCCCAAGTCGATGGCGTTTGGTACGAAGTATCCACCGCGCGCCCTGAAGCCTGCGCCCGCCTCCAGATCTGCCCCGAACAGCAGAGGAATCTTGCTCATCGACTGCAGCGCGTTCAGCTTCGCCGCCATTTCTATCGGTGAGCCTACCGAGATCGTGAAACCGCCAACCTTTTCTTTTTCAACGAGGTCGCTCAGCTTCCGCCACTGCGGTGAATCTCCCGACACGTAATCACCGTAAACGCTCGGCCACACTATCTGCGCGGCTTTCTCTCGGAGAGTAAGAGAAGCAAGGACTGAATCAGTCCAGTGCGATGACGTTGTCGTGATGCCCGGAACACCCGGATAAGTGGATGCTGCTGTCGTACAGCAAACCGGAGCCAGCGAGAGCGCCAGCGAGAAAAAAGCCTTCCGCGTCGCCATTAATGGGTAATTGTGCCCTTCTTGCTCGTGTCGATATCGGACGACGCGCCGGTCTTGAATAGAAAGGAGCTCATGTTCCTGGTCAGGAACGATCTTGCCTGGGGATCCATGACGTTCAGCCCGTAGTGATTGATCAGCATGGTCTGCTGCTTCAGCCAGTCTGCCCAGCACTGTGTGCAGATCTCGTCGAGGACACGGGCCCCGATAGGACCCGGAAAGGGCGGCTTTACGAACCCCGCGCGCGTCTGGCCGCAACGCACACAGGCCACTGTCTCAGGCACGCGCGGATCTACCTGCGCGCGTAGGAGATTTCAGCGAGGCCGAAGAGTGAAAGGAGACGGAGGTACATCCAGCCGATGTCGAACTCATACCACTTTGCCTTGAACTTCGCTGAATGGGGATCCGCGTGGTGGTTGTTGTGAAGTTCCTCACCGCCAAGCCAGATCGCGATCGGAGAGATGTTTCTGCTCTCGTCCTTGACATCGAAGTTCCGATAGCCGACTGCGTGTCCGACGCCGTTGACTATGCCAGCCGCCCAAAAGGGAATCCAGATCATCTGCGTGCCCCAAACGAGCGGGCCGACAAAAAAGCCGAACAGATAGATATCGACCACAAGCATGACGAGAATGCCAAGCCAGTTGAGGGGGGAAAGAAGGTGGCGCTCGAGCCAATCGTTAGGGGTGCCTTTTCCGTACTTGTCGAGAACGCCGGGCTGGCGTACCGCTTTTCTATAGTAGAAGGCTCCCTTTAGCACGATGTTGCGCAGCCCTTCCATCAACGGGCTATGTGGATCGCCTTCACGGTCGGCAAACGCGTGGTGCTTGCGGTGACACGCAACCCACTCCTTTGTGACGATTGCTGTAGACAGCCACAGCCAGATGCGCATGGGCAATGCTGCCAGGTAGTGTAGTTTGACGCCTCGATGTGTCTGAGCGCGGTGAAGAAACAACGTCACCGACACATTGGTGAGATGCCCAGCTACTACAACAAACAGGATCGGCTTCCACCAAGCCGTTGCCCAGCTTCCAAAATCCGGCATTGCTTACTCCATTAATCGAGAACCATCGTACTGATTCAATCTATTGGAGGCGGCCCCCTAAACCAAACGACCACCTCACCGGTGCGTAACCGGTCCTACTGGATCGGCGGGCGGCGCACTTCCCCACGTATCGTTCGTGGGATTCCAGTCGGGAACCGTGGCGTCCGGCCACAGCCGCACTCCAGTGACTACCGTCTTCACCGGAAGTACCGCGTCGAAGCGATTCCCTCGCGCCCAAATATTGACTGGCAGCGAGAAATCCTGCGTCGTTCCGTCCGAGTAGCGGACACGTAGCCGAACAGGAAAGGGAACAGAGGTATTCCGACGAAGAGCGATTGTCGCGAATGACTGGCCTCCTGTCGTGTGCATCGTGACGCCATCGATGCCGATGTCCAGAACATCAGTTGTGTAAAAAAAACTTCGCCAAAACCACGACAGGTCCTCGCCTGTCGAATTTTCGATGCTGCGGAAAAAGTCGCCTGGAGTCGGATGCTTGAATGCCCAGCTCCTGATGTATTCACGGAACGCCGAGTCAAACGGCGCTGGGCCGACCACCTGGTTGCGCAGAGTAAGGAGAACTGCGGCTGGTTTTCGGTAGCCGATCGCGCCGAGGCCCGCCGGATCAATGTTGTCGGGCGCGGTCATGAGTGGGGACTGTGTTCCCTGATCGATGGCGTCAGCCCAGTTCTTCAGATAGCCGCCATAGACGTTTTGACCGGGGAAACGGGCTTCAAGGGCGAACGTGTTTATGTAAGTGTTGAACCCCTCGTCCATCCAGGCATAGCGTCGCTCATTGGAGCCCACGATCATCGGAAACCATTCGTGGCCGTGCTCATGATTGATCGTGCCGAAGATCGAAGCGGGGTCCGCGTTTCCGTAGCCCACCATCACGAACATTGGGTATTCCATTCCCGCGACGGGACCGGCAACACTCGTGGCCTGTGGGTAGGGAAAAGGAAAAAGCAGCTCCGAGTACTGTCGAATGGTCCACTGAGTCTGCTCAGCGCCATCTTCCCATGCTTTGCCAGCCTTCGGGTACTCGTAGTAGGCTTGTGTGAGAATCCCATTCCAGCTCGTCGCATCCCAGCGAAAGTCGGGGGCGGCGGCCCATGCCACGTCGTGCACGTGCTGTGCGCGAAAATGCCACGTTTTTGTTCCGCCGAGGGTGTGCGTTTTTGCCGCCGCTGCCTCGGACTGTGTAATTATCTGAACGACTTTCGCGCTCCGCGCCGCCAACGCTAGCCTCTCACGCTCTCCGGCAGTTAAAACCTCTTCGGGATTTTGCAGAACTCCGGTTCCAGCAACCGTGTAGCCTGCGGGCACTGTAACTGAGTAGTCGAAATCGCCGTACTCCAGGTAGAACTCGCCTTGTCCCAGATATGGGTCCGTGTTCCACCCGCGAACATCGTCGTAGACTGCCATGCGCGGATACCACTGGGCAATCTCGTAGAGCGGCCCATCGCGTCCCATTCTGTCGGACCCATGCTCGGGTACGCGGAAC
>DASQPS010000163.1:0-17809 GCA_035643845.1 Gemmatimonadaceae bacterium
TTTCACGCTGCGCGAGCTCGAGCATCCCAAATTTGCTTCGCGCAACGGGACGGATCCCGCGTTCCATGCGGAATCGCGACGGGAAGAACGCGCGGGAGTCGCGGATTAGCGCCGCCGCGACGGGCGCGACGAGTGGTCTCACATCCCGGCGACGTCTTCGCGACGCCCGGGGAAGTCTGATTCTGATAGGCGGCGGGACGACTCGTGGTGGGGCACCGATCGCCTCGTTCATCGAGCTCGCGGGCGCAAAAGACGGTGCGCCCATCGTCGGCTTCACCACCGCATCCAGTCAGGTCGCCGTTGCGCGGGATATGTGGCTCGCCGACCTCGAGGCAGCGGGAGCCGCGGACGTTTCGATTCCGCTGGTCGAGAGCCGCGAGCAAGCCTGCGATCCCGAAATCGTCAGACAGGTCCGATCGGCGCGCGGCATTTTCCTCGGCGGCGGCGATCAGGTGAAGCTCGTCTCGATTTTCGCCGGTACTCCGCTCGAGGAAGCAATTCGCGACGCGTACATCGAGGGCGCGATCATCTGCGGAACGAGCGCGGGCGCCGCAGCGCTTACGAAAACAACGCTCGCGGGCAACGAAGTAGACGAAGAGGGAAAGCTCGTCGAGCAGTACATCGGACCCGGACTTGGTCTACTTGGCTACCACACCCTCATCGACACTCATTTCACGCAGCGCAGACGGCTGTATCGATTATTCGTCGCGATCGCCGAATTTCCGGCATTGATGGGTCTCGGAATCGATGAAGACACGGCGCTTTTGGTGAAGCGAGAGATCGCCACGGTCATCGGCAAAGGCGCGATGACGTTCGTCGATGGGAGCAGCGTCCGGTTCAACAATTCCGCCGAGGTGACGCGCGGTCCCGAGCTGACGATAAGCGCGTTACGGGTTGGGATCGTCGGGAGCGGTCAGAAATTCAATTTGCGAAAGCGGGAGGTCCAGGCGCTGCTGCGCGCCGAATGATTTAATGATTTGCGGACGAGCGAGCTGCCAGCTTAAGCTGCCTGCTGCCAGCCCGAAGCTACCAGCGTTCAGCTGCGGGCACATTTGACTTTTCGTCTTCGCGTTTGAGATGCGAAAGAATGCGACTCTTTGCAGCGCGTGAACCCTAAGTTCGAATACCCTAAGTTCGAATACCCCGAACGCCAGGCCGACAAGTCTCCTTGTCTGCAGCTGGTCGCTGGTCGCTTCGGGCTGGTCGCTGGCAGCTTACGCTGGCAGCTGTCCTAAAACCTGGCCTCGACGTAAAGATTCGTGCGGATCGATTTCTCCGGGTAAATGCCTTTCGCGACATCGAGCCGAATGAGCCCGTCCATGAACGACGCGCCAACTCCAGCCCCGCTCAACGGCCGGCCCGGGTGAGCGAAGTCGGTGCGACTTCCCGCCCAGCCAAGATCTCCGAATACGATCGGACGGAATCCCGTGTTCCCGACCCCAAGCTCGGCGCTCGACATCCAGAACGAGTCGCCGATCTCCGCTCCTGCCCTCTGTCCGCGCACAGTTTGGACGCCGCCGAGGAAGAATTGCTTTTGAATGGGGACATGACCGCCCGAGGTTCCCCCGCCGAGCGTGAGCGCACCGTCGAGGAATTTGCCGAGGCCGTGCGAGAGTGTGGTCTGCAACGAGCCGCGCGAGTAATCGAAAGTGCCCGTCGCTCCCTCGACCTTTACATCGGTGAGCGCGCGGAAGCCGTGCGGATCGAGTCCCACCGATGAATGGTGGGTGAGTGCAAGCCCGACGACCTTGCCATTCACCGCATCGATGTTGGGCCGGCCGCCGCTGATGCCGCCTGGATGCGCGATCGAAAACTCGGTGTGCACCGTCGCATCGAACTCCTGTTCACCGAAAAGACGCCATGTGCTGAGAAGGCCAGAGTCCTTCTCGCCGGTGAGCTCCGCGCCCCACGTGCGGTAGTAAAAACCCTCGTCGCGCCCGAAAAAGAGAGCGGAAACCGAGCTACTGAATCCGAGCGGATCTCCCCAGTCGTTCGATGCGGCGAGTCGCCGATATAAACCAACGCCGATAGTGCGGCGTCCATCAGTGCGATCGAGCGAGAGCTCGCCATTGGGTGAGAGATCGGCGGCACCAAGTCGAAAAAGCGCGTGCGCGGAGTAGCCGTTGCCGAGTACCTCATCGGCTGCTATTGCGGTAGAAAATCCCTCGACACGATTGAACCGCGTATACGGAAGGCCATAGGAGACGTCCACTTTCTGAGGTGAGAACCCAGGCTGCGCGCCAAGATTAAGAGCCTCGGCCACAAGCGCGTCACGCTCGGAGCTTCCGAAAACTGTCTCGCCTTCGTCGTAGATCGATTTCGGCAGCTCGGGTGAGCGCGCGAGAGCGACCGTGTCGCACGGGATCCTGATGAGAATTCGCAGGTCTTCTTCGGACCGGTTCGATGACCGGACACGCTCGCCGCCCTCTTTGCACTCGTTGCGGCGCTCTTCTCTTCGCGCCGCGCGGGAGACTGAATCAGTAGCGGTGTCCATCGCCGCGACCGTCAGATCCGGCATGGGCGTAGTTCCATTCACATCGTCGTAGGTGTAGCGCTGCTCGAGCTTGAACGGCACGTGCATGAAGCTTACCTGCGCGTCAGCTTCGACCGTCTGCGCGCGAGGGAGCCAGAAGCGTCCCTCGTGGAGGCCGTACTCGACGGTGATCGCAGTCACGTTCGCTTTCATAGGGGTGATCAATGGCTTGACCCAGCGCGGGATATCATCGTCGTCGTGCGGATCATTGTCCTCTTTACTCGCCTCCTTGGCGACGGCCATGATGTCCATCTCCTGCGCCATTCGGTAGACGGCGCGCACGAGATGGGCAGTCGACGCGTCGAACCAAAGCGATCCGACGGCGACATTCCACTTTGGCTGACGCGGACGGATACGCAACTCGCGCAACTGGATGCGTTGTCCGCCCGGAAGCTGAAAGCTGACCGAATCGCCCGACTCATACGTGTAATAGGCCTCCGCGCCACTGGCCAACGGATGGATGATCTCGTCTTCGCTCACGTCGGCTTTCGCCAGGCCGGATCCGATCCAAAGTGTCTCGCGGCCGGGCGCGTAGGGAATGTCGGCGAGATCCCCCATGTCCATGTCGCCGTCTGCCATGCCGTCGATCATCGGGAAAGCGCTGCGTTGTCCTTTGACGTCGATCACGGCGCCTTTGCCGCGCTGCCAAACGATGTGGGACGCCCGCTCCTGGCGCATGAGCAGCCGATCGCGACCGATCCGCTTGAATCCCATTCCGATGGACATTCTCTCGTAGGAGTTGGCCGAGTAGCCCGTGAGAGTCGAATCCTGGGAGAGGCGCGCCGCTCGGGCACGCAAAAGGAGATCGCGCGCCGCCGGGTCCTTGAACGCGGAAGCGATGATGGCTGGCGTCACGGGCGGACGATGTGCCAGTCGAACTGCTTTTCGCACCGAGTCACGTACGTGGTTTCTAACGCGCATCGAATCGCGCCACTCCTCGCGCCTTATCGCAATGGAGTCACTCCTGGCGCGGGCAACCGAATCCTGTTTCACTTTCCCGATTTGGAGGGTGACGGACTGGGTCAGCATGATGACGGCGAAAAGCTGAAACATGATCTAGTGACTCGTTGATCTGGGGATTGCGAATGAGAAGCCGATTTGCCAAAGGACCATATCGGTCTTGCTGTTACGGGGATTTATCGTGATCGATCCGTCGGGGTTGTCCGTTATGTCGCCCTTGGTGAGATAGGTCGCACGGCCGCCGTAGTAGTAGCGCGCTCCAAGGTCGATGCCTCCGCTAGATCCGACTGGAATCTGAAATCCGCCGCCGAATATCCAGGCGTGCGAGAAGTCGTTCGCATTCTGGTTAGAGGCGAGCTCTTGTCCGAACGAGTCGCTCAGCGACGAGCTCGTCGAAAAATCCGTGAGCGAAATCGCCGCGTTCGCGTAAGGCCGGAACGCTCCGTCGGGAATCATGATCTGCGGACCGATCGAGCCCCAGAAGATGCTGTTCGTGGTCTCGAGATTGAGGTCCACTCTTCCGGTAATGCCGAAAAACGAGGCGTCTTTGTGCTCTCTCCCGTATTCCAGACCACCCCCGTCGGCGCGAATACTCAGATAGCCCTTGTAGTCGAGGTTGTACTTGCCGTTGACGTTCACACCGAAACCGTTGCCGACGTTGTTGGCGAATTCGGACTTCGGCTGTGACAGCACTCCATCCACTCCAAACGAAAAGCGCGAGGGACCAGAATTAGAATTGGTGACTTGCGCCCGGCCAAGCGAAGCGCAGGCGAAAATAAAAGCAGTGCTTAGTACCGACACGGCCCTAGACCGCATACTTTCTCCTCTGATTGAAACAGCGTTGGCGGCATGGTGTCTCGCGGCTCGCTAACGCTACGTCATTTTACGACACCGGGTTATGGCGAGTTTCAGCGTTCTGCCGCCCATTTCCCCTTTGCATACACCCGAAGCGCTTCTATGGCCGCAAACTTCGACACCTCCGCTCCAGCGTTACGGGTCCAGGGACTTCGCAAAGCGTACAAGGACGTGGTAGCTGTCGACGGCCTGGACCTGGAGGTCCGCGCCGGAGAGTGCTTCGGCCTGCTCGGGCCAAACGGCGCGGGAAAGACAACCACGATCGAAATCTGCGAAGGCCTTCTCGCCGCAGACTCCGGAACCGTCGAAGTCCTTGGGCGACACTGGGAGACTGACGCGCGCGACCTACGCGAGCTGCTGGGAATCCAGTTGCAGGAGACCCAACTCTCCGAAAAGCTTACGGTCGAGGAGACGCTCACACTCTTTCAGAGCTTCTACCGCGACGCCCGCGACATTGGCGATGTGATCGATAAGGTCGAGCTCGGTGAGAAGCGGTCGTCTCGGGTTGGCGGATTGTCGGGCGGACAGAAGCAGCGGCTGGCTGTTGCCTGCGCCCTCGTGGGGAATCCGCAGCTTCTTTTTCTCGACGAGCCAACAACCGGGCTCGATCCTCAGTCGCGGCGTCAGTTCTGGGACCTCATCGAAAAATTTCAGGCTGAGGGCAAGACGATTGTGCTAACCACTCACTACATGGAAGAGGCCGAACGACTCTGCGACCGGGTGGCCATCGTCGATCACGGACACGTGATCGCCCAGGGCACGCCGGGCGAGCTCATGGAATCGATCGACGTGTCGCACCTTCCGCCTCCGGAGCCGCGCAAAACGACGGCGACTCTGGAGGACGTCTTCGTTTCTCTCACCGGCCGGACACTCCGCGATGAGTGACCGGCGCACGTTCATGAATCACTCGATGATTCAGCTCACGCTCGTGCGATTCCGCGAATTCGTTCGCGAGCCCGAAGCAGTGTTCTGGACTTTCATATTTCCGATTCTGCTCGCGGCTGGTTTGGGAATCGCGTTCAGACAGAGAGGTCCGGACAAAGTTCAAGTAGGAGTAATCAGCAAACCTGGCGACGTTTCACAAATCACCAGTTGGCTGAAGAACGATTCGGCCATCGTCGTGCAGACTTTCGACGACAGTGCCGGCGCGCGCGCGTTGCGCACTGGGAAAGTGGCGCTGCTCGTAATTACCGGTTCTGCGAAAGACAGCGTGCAGTACAGATACGACCGCACGCGGAGCGACGCGGTCAACGCCCGCATTCTCGCGAATCGAGCCGTGCAAACTGGGGCCGGCAGGATCGATCCGGTTCGGGCCTCCGACGCGTACGTCACCGAAGCCGGATCGCGCTACATCGATTTCCTGATCCCCGGATTGCTCGGAATGAATCTCATGGGTAGCAGCATCTGGGGCCTGGGCTTCGCGATCGTCACCGCGCGCAGCAAGAAGCTCCTCAAGCGACTCATGGCGACACCGATGTCCAGAGCGCAATACCTGCTGTCGTTTCTCTGTTCGCGACTCGTTTTTCTCGTGCTCGAAGTCGCGACGCTTCTCGGCTTCGGCCACTTCGCCTTTGGAGTTCCGCTTCGTGGCTCGCTCGTGACTCTAATGCTCATCTCACTTCTGGGCGCGCTCTCATTCGGCGGACTTGGACTGCTGACGGCATCTCGCGCCAAGACGACCGAAGCCGTGTCCGGGATCATGAACTTCATCATGCTGCCGATGTGGATTTTCTCCGGCGTGTTCTTCTCGTCGTCGAATTTCCCTCGCGTCGTTCAACCATTCATCAAGATTCTTCCGCTGACGGCAGTGAACGATGCATTGCGCGCCAACATGCTCGAGGGAGCGTCCTTTGCCGCGGTCACTCCGCAGATGCTGGTGATAATCGTCTGGGGAGTCGTCACGTTCTTCGCCGCGCTCAAGCTGTTTCGCTGGCGCTGATGAGCGCATCAGCGCCAGTCGCCGCGCAAAACCTCCTCCGGGTCAACGATTCCGTTTCCATTCCGCGGAGCGAGCTGGACGTGCGTGTGTCGCGATCTTCGGGCGCGGGAGGTCAGCACGTCAACAAGACTTCTTCACGCGTCGAGATTTTCTGGAACGCGAGAACGTCGAGAGCTGTCACCGAAGACCAGCGCACGCGCCTGCTCGAGCGACTCGCTTCGCGCCTCACCACTGAGGGAAGCATCCGCGTCGTCGCCAGTGACATGCGTAGCCAGAGCAGAAATCGCGACCTGGCCGAGGAAAGACTGGTAGAGACGTTGCGTCGAGCGCTGGCGGTGCCGAAAAAGCGGAGACCAACTCGGCCGACCAAGGCGTCCAAGGAAGCACGACTCGAATCCAAGAAGCGGCAATCGCACAAGAAGCGCGAGCGCCGCGACAAATCATTCGACTAGATTCTCCGCCTTCGCCTCCCCGCCTCGATTGAGTCCAAAAAACGCTTCGCGCGCGCAGCTAACTGCCGCGTTCGCCTCGATCTACATCATCTGGGGATCGACGTACCTGGCAATCCGCTACGCGGTCGAGACGATCCCGCCTTTTCTGATGGGAGGAACGCGTTTTCTCGTTTCCGGCGCGCTGCTTTACGCTCTGGCGCGACGCCGCGACGCGGAACGGCCGACGAAACCACATTGGCGCAACGCGATCATCGCGGGGGGTTTTCTTCTGCTCGGAGGGAACGGCGCTGTGATCTGGGCCGAGCAGTTCGTGCCCTCGGGTCTGACTGCGTTGCTCGTATCGATACTTCCGTTCTGGCTCGTCATCATCGAGTGGCTAAGGCCGCCGAGGAAACGGCCCGGTCCGGCGATTCTGGCGGGCCTGGCTCTGGGATTCGTGGGGATTATCGTGCTCGTTGGGCCGGGCAATGTTGCTGGACAAGGCAGTGTTCGGCCAATTGGAGCGCTCGTGCTGATTCTCGGATCACTCTCGTGGGCGATCGGATCTTTCTGGTCGCGTGACGCCGAGCTGCCGGAATCAGGGCTTCTCACTACAGGCATGGAGATGCTGGGCGGCGGAATACTTCTGATGATCGTCGCCGCATTGGCTGGAGAGTTCTCGCACTTCGATGTGCACGGCATTTCCCGCGCGTCCGCCGTCGGTCTCATCTATCTGATTATTTTCGGGTCGCTGCTCGGATTTACGTCGTACATCTGGCTGCTGGATAAAGTGTCACCGGCACGCCTCGGCACTTACGCGTATGTAAATCCAATTGTCGCAGTCCTCCTCGGCTGGGCGATTGCGGGCGAGACGCTTTCGGCGCGGACAGCGGTGGCCGCGGCGATTGTGATTTGCGCCGTGGCGCTGATCACCACAGCGCGAACCTCGACCACCGGTCAGAGCGGATAAGTCGGGCTGTTCGATGCAATTGTGCGAGCTTTATCGCACTGGCTGGGGCCGGCCGACGGTACTTCTACTGATTCACACCGCTGGCGAGAAACCCGCCGTCGACGGCCAGCAAATGGCCGGTAACGAATCGCGCGGATTCTGACGCCAGAAAAATCGCCGCACCGGCGACGTCCTCTGGTTGGCCGAACTTCTCCATTGGAGTGCGCGTCAAGAGTTCTCGGCCTCGATTGGTTCCGTCTAGCAATCCCTCGTTCAGTGCGGTTCTGAAAACGCCGGGAAGGATTGCATTCACGCAAACACCGAACGGCGCCCATTCCACTGCCAGAGATTTTGTCAGTGCGGCAACGCCGGCTTTACTCGCTCCGTACGCCGCAACCTCATACAGAGCGACAACCGACGTGAGCGATCCGATGTTGATTATCCGCCCATATCGGCGTTCGATCATGTGACGGCCGAAGACGCGGCACGCCCGCAACATTCCCGTGAGATTGGTGTCGAGTATCTCGTTCCACTCCTCGTCCGACACATCGAGAGTCGGACGCCGCGTTGTAATGCCCGCCGCGTTAACGAGGATGTCGACTTTACCGAATTTGTCGATCGCGGCGTCCGCGAGTGCCTGGATGGAATCCTCGTCGGTTACATCCGACGCAACAGCGAGTGAGCGTCGGCCGAGTGCCTCGACTTCTCGCGACACTTCTTTGGCGAGCTTTGCGCGGCGTCCGGTTGGAACTACATCCGCCCCGGCTTCGGCAAGGCCTATTGCGATCGCTTTGCCCAAACCCGAGGTAGCGCCGATGACGACGGCGGTCCGGTTGGTGAGATCGAGCCCCGGGTAAGGCATGGTGTAGTAAAATGTTCGCGAGCGGTCTCGCGCGATAGCAGCGCCAGCGGGCGCGGAATCTGGTGAGCACGGACCACCGAGCGTAAGATTGCGCATGGATCTCGTCACCTTCGGCGAAGCGATGGTGCGTCTTACGCCTCCCAATTTTCAGCGATTGGAGCAGGCGCGCACGTTCGATGTCTACGTGGGGGGTGGCGAGCTCAACGTTGCCGTCGCTGCGTCACGACTTGGAGTTCCATCACGTTGGGTCTCGTCTCTTCCCGAGAATGCACTCGGCCGCATGATTGCGAATCGGGCGCGCGAGCAGGGCGTCGACGCACGGATCGACTGGACCAAAGATCATCGCGCCGGCCTTTACTTCGCCGAACTCGGCGCTGCTCCGCGCGCCAGCAGCGTGCTCTACGATCGTGCCGCGTCCGCGATCAGTCGCATCGCGCCGGGCAGCGTCGACTGGGCGTCAGTCTTCGATGGAGCGCGCTGGTTTCACGTCAGCGGCATCACACCCGCCCTCAGCGAATCGGCCGCGAAAGTCACCGCCGAGGCCTTGGCCGCCGCCAGGAAATCGGGACTGACGATCAGCTACGACCTCAACTATCGCAGCAAGCTCTGGAGCGCGGAGAAAGCGCGGCAAATTCAGGAGCCGCTGATGGAGAACGTGGACATCCTCATTACGACCGAGGAAGACACGCGCGTAGTCTTCGGCATAGGGTCGTCGAAGGACAACTACGAGCATCTCGACGCTGAGCCGTACGACGAAGTTGCGCACAGCCTCGAAAAGCGATTCGACTTCGACGCCGTGGCGATTACGCTTCGCGAAAACCCGCTGGTTCTTCTCAACGGCTGGAGTGCGATTGTTTCGGTTGATGGCGAGATCCACCGCGCGCCACGCTATGAGGTTGAAATCGTCGATCGCATCGGAGCAGGGGACGCGTTTAGTGCGGGCCTCATCGTCAGCCGGCTCGAGAATCGTGACTGGGATCACACTGTGCGTTTCGCTACGGCGACGTCCGCCCTCAAGCACAGCATTCCGGGCGACTTCTGCCTCGTAACCCGCGATGAAGTCGACCAATTGCTGCGCAATCCCAGCTTGCGCGTCTCGCGATGACGGCTGCCGCGCATACAAGGACGTCGGTAGTCGCCACGCTCCGTGAAGTCGGGATCATTCCAGTCATCAGAGCGGAGAGTGCTGACGCCGCGCAGAACGTGGTCGAAGCTCTCCTCGCGGCCGGACTCGCGGTCGCCGAAATCACGATGACCGTCCCGGGCGCGATCGAGGCGATCGCGTCGCTATCCAAGCGCTTTGGCAGCAGGGTATTGCTCGGCGCCGGAACCGTAACTGATTCGAACACTGTGAGGCGCGCCGTTGATGCCGGAGCCGAGTTCATCGTTTCGCCCTGCTTGGTGCCGGAAGTGATCGAAGCGTCGCGTCGCGCCGAGGTCGTGGTCATCCCAGGAGCGCTCACGCCGACGGAAGTATTCGACGCATTCCGATTTGGTGGCGACATGGTCAAAGTGTTCCCGGTCGCGAATGTCGGCGGCGCGGCCTATCTCCGCGCACTGCGCGGGCCGTTCCCGGAAATTCCGCTTGTTCCAACCGGTGGCATAACTCTCGAGAACCTGCGCGAAATGTTCTCCGCTGGTGCGGCCGCTGCCGGAGTTGGCAGCGAGCTCGTTTCAAAGGACGCTCTTCTGAAGCGCGATTACAAAGCAATCGAATCACTCGCCGGACAATTCCTCGCCGCGGTAAGAAAGGCTCGCGCGCGATGATAACCTTTCGCTGGTTCGGGCCACGCGACCCCGTTCCACTTGCGTACATCCGACAGATTCCCGCCGTTCGCGGAATCGTCGGATCGATCTTCGACATACCGGTTGGAGAGATTTGGCCGCTCGATCGAGTCGACGCGCTGCGCGAAGAAGTCGAGCGAAATGGCATGTCGCTCGAAGTGATCGAGAGCATTCCTGTCCACGAGGACATCAAACTTGGCCGTCCGACGCGTGACCGACTCATCGACAAATATGCCGAGAGCGTGCGAAACCTCGGGCGCACTGGTGTTCCCGTGTTGTGCTACAACTTCATGCCGGTCTTCGACTGGATGCGCACGGACCTCGCGCGTCGGTTGGACGATGGCTCGACGGCTCTCGCTTTCGATGATTCCGCGCTTGCGGCGATTGATCTCAGCCGTGGAGCGGAGGATTTGCCCGGTTGGGCGACGGCGTACACGCGCGCGGAGCTGGCTAACCTTCTCGACGCATATCGATCGGTGAACGAGGAGCGCCTGTGGAGCAACCTCTCGTATTTTCTCGAGCGCGTTGTGCCTGTTGCCGCGGAGTCGGGCGTCAGGATGGCTCTCCATCCGGACGATCCGCCGTGGTCGATTTTTGGCCTTCCGCGCATCGTAACGAGTGCCGCCGCGCTCGAACGTGTGACGAGTCTCGTCGACGATCCGGCAAACGGCATCACGTTCTGCGCGGGCTCGCTGGCTGCGGATCCCGCCAACGATCTCGCGGAGATCGCCAGTTGTCTGGCGTCGAAGAGACGAATCCATTTCGCGCACTGCCGGAACATCAAGCGTACAGGCTTCCACTCGTTCCGTGAGACTGCGCACCCCACGGATAATGGTGACATCGATGTGCGCGCAATCCTGGCGGCACTGCGCGGTGCGGGCTTCGAAGGACCGATACGCTCCGATCACGGCCGGATGATTTGGGGAGAGAAGGGCCAGCCGGGTTACGGGCTCTTCGATCGCGCGTTGGGCGCGATGTATCTGCACGGACTGTGGGAAGGAATCGCCGGCACCGCGGGTAACGCGAGAAAGTGACCGCTGTCAGCGGCGATGAGAGGGAACCCTCGTACAGATGGACGATCTGTGCGCTGCTCTTCGTCGCGACGACGATCAACTACGTCGACCGTCAGGTGCTCGGAATACTTGCGCCGACGCTGCAACGTGATCTGCATTGGACCGAAACCGACTACGGCGATATAGTCTCTTGGTTCAGTCTTGCGTACGCGTTCGGGTTTCTCGTCGCCGGCCGCATCATCGACTGGATAGGCGTACGCAAAGGACTCGCAGCTGCGGTCGTTGCATGGAGCATCGCGGCGGTCGGCAACGCCTTCGCGCGTACTGTCGCCGGGTTCTCCTTCGCGCGCGCCATGCTCGGCGTGAGCGAGTCGGCGATTTTCCCGGGCTCTATCAAAGCGATAGCCGAGTGGTTTCCGCAGAAAGAACGTGCGCTGGCTGCGGGAATCTTCAACGCCGGTACGAACATGGGCGCGATCCTGACGCCGCTAATTGTGCCCTGGATCGCTCTCAAATGGGGGTGGCAGTGGGCCTTCGTCGCAACGGGCGGGCTCGGATTTCTCTGGCTGCTACTGTGGATTCCCCTCTACAGAAATCCACCGAGAGAAGCCGGTGCCCCCGTCGCGACGACGAGTGTGCGGTGGGCCAGCCTATTCCGGCATCGACAGACGTGGGCTTTTATCGTGGGCAAGCTGATGGCCGATCCGGTCTGGTGGTTTTACCTCTATTGGCTGCCGAAATTTCTCGACGCAAAATATGGAGTGAAGCTGGCACAGATCGCCGCGCCGATCATCGTGGTTTATCTCATTGCAGACGTCGGATCCGTCGGAGGCGGCTGGATGTCGAGTGCGCTCATCAAGCGTGGATGGTCGGTGAATCGCGCGCGCAAGACGACGATGCTGGCGATGGCGCTTCTGATTCTGCCGACGACTCAGGCCTCACACGCGCCTGGCATGTGGGGAGCAGTGCTCATAGTGGCAGTGGCCGCGGCGGCGCATCAGGCGTGGTCGGCGAATGTGTATACTCTCGCGAGCGACATGTTTCCCAAATCGACCGTTGGCTCTGTTGTGGGAATCGGTGCGTTCGCTGGCGCGATGGGCGGTGTGGTCTTTCAGCGCGTGACCGGCCGCGTTCTGGAGGCGAATGGAAGCGACTATACGCCAATTTTCATTGTGTGCGGCCTTGCGTATGTCACGGCGTGGACGATTATACAATTGCTTGCACCGCGACTGGAGCCGGTGCAGCTCACCGAAGAGCGGATATGAGGAACTACTCGAGAATCAGCCCCCTCACAGCGGGCTTCGCGCTTTTGCTCGCATCACCGGCTTGTGCGCATCGGGGCGGCACGGCTGAGAGCCCGCATGGCATACCGGGGTTTGCGGTCGTGACGCTGGACCCTGATACGGATCTGCAAAATTTACTGCCCCCCTCCGAGCAGCAAGCAGGGTGGCGGCTGCTCTTCGACGGGAAAACGTTCAAGGGTTGGCGCGGGCTCGGCTACGACACCGTTCCGACTGCCCACTGGAAGATCGATCACGGAACGATTCACAAGCTCGCCGATGGCCAGGTGCCTCGGCTTCCCGATGGGCAACCTGCTGCGGGCGGCGATCTCATGACACGCGACGTCTACCGTGATTTCGAGCTGGCGTGGGATTGGAAGATCAGTCGAGCGGGCAACAGCGGCGTCAAGTACAACGTCTCAGAAGAAATCTCTATGGCCAACGCGCCCAACCACGCCGCGCTTGGCTTCGAGTATCAGATGCTGGACGACAGTCTGCACGAAGACAACAAAATCCCTTCTCACCGCGCCGGCGCGCTGTACGATCTCATTCCGCCGGCCGCGAATAAAGTTCTCGCACCGGTCGGCGAATGGAATTCTTCGAGAATCGTTTTTCGTGGAAATCACGGCGAGCACTGGCTGAACGGCCGCAAAGTCGTCGAGTTCGAGCTGGGGACTCCAGTCATGGACTCGCTCCTCGCCGCGAGTAAGTACAAGAGCATTCCACATTTCGCCGATAAGCGCGCGGGACACATCGTCCTTCAGGACCACGTCGACGAAGTGTGGTTCAGGAATATCAAGATTCGCGTTCTGTAAATCCGGAGCTGTAATGGCAAGTGATGATTCTCTCGACCGTCGCGATTTTCTAAAGAAAGCATCCGTAGCGAGTCTCGGCGCCCTCGCCGCGACTCGGCGGGGCGCGCTCTCTTCGATATCACCCGCAACCGGTCCACTGTTGGTCCTCAACGGCTCGCCAGCCGAGAAGATGGTTGTAGGCGTCATGGGATTGAACGGTCGAGGAATGGTGCACGCTGCTGGATTTGCGCGCGGGCCCAACACCACACTCGGCTACCTCTGCGACGTCGATTCGAAAGTGCTGGCCAAAGCGCTCAACGATGTGTCGACACTTCAATCACCAGCGCCGAAGACTGTCGGCGATTTCCGGCGCATGCTGGACGACAAGAGCGTCGATGCGGTCGCCATCGCTACGCCCGATCATTGGCACGTGCCCGCGACGATTCTCGCCCTCGACGCCGGCAAGCACGTCTACGTCGAGAAGCCGAGCGGCCACGATCCGCGCGAGGACGAGCTGATCGTCGAGGCGGCGAGAAAACACCCGCATCTCAAAGTGCAGCTCGGTACGCAGGCCCGGTCAGGCCCGCACTTCATTGAGGCGCTTCAGCTCGTTCGCGAGGGACAAATCGGTACTCCGTATTTGGCACGCGCGTGGTATGCGAACACTCGTACGGGAATCGGCAAGGGCAAAGTCGTCCCAGTTCCGCCGAACCTCGATTACGAAATGTGGCAGGGACCGGCGCCGCGCACTCCGTATCGCGACAACGTCATCCACTACAACTGGCACTGGTTCACGAACTGGGGCACCGGCGAGATCTGCAACAACGGAACGCACGAGATCGATGTTGCTCGCTGGTTCCTCGGCGTCGATTATCCGACGAGCGTGACGTCGACGGGCGGACGTTTTCACTACGACGATGATTGGCAGTTCCCCGACACCCAGGAAGCAACTTTCGTTTTTGACGGGAACAAGAGCATCATCTGGCAGGGACAGAGCTGCAACGGACTGCTTCTCTACGAGCGTTCGCGCGGAACCGCGGTGCTGGGGACCAAGGGCAGCGTCATCGTCGATCGTGATGGATACGTCGTGTACGACCTGAACAACAAAATCGTGAAGCAGCTGCAGGCAGCGCCGAAGGGAGATGCACTGAATACCGTCGGCGACGATTGGTTGACGAAAATTCATCAGGACAATTTCACGAGCGCCGTCCGGACGGGAACCAAACTCTCGGCGCCAATCGAAGACGGCGCCAAGACGGGAACGCTCTGCCACCTCGGCACAATCGCGCAGCAACTGGGGCGCAAGCTCACCACGAGTCGTTCCAACGGCCACATCATTGGCGACGCGGAAGCGTCCGCGCGATGGTCGCGTCAGTACGATCCGCGGTGGAAGCCGGTGGTGTGACGGCGCTCCACGAAGATCGCTACTTCGATCCTGATCCGGTAATCCGCCGCCACGCGCGCGAGCTCTATAACGAGACTTGCACGCTTCCGATTATTTCGCCGCATGGACACGTCGATGCGGCGGTGCTGGCGAAGAACGTTGCTTTCGCGAATCCAACGTCGCTCATCGTGACGCCGGACCACTACATCCTCCGCATGCTGTACTCGCGCGGGGTATCTCTCGAATCGCTTGGTGTTCGGCGGCTCGACGGCAAGACAGGCGGAGCCGAGAATGATCCGCGAAAGATCTGGCAGACCTTTGCCGATCACTGGCATCTCTTTCGCGCGACGCCAACGCGCGCCTGGCTCGAGTACGAGCTCGGTGAGGTCTTCGACGTGCGGGACAATCTTGATTCGCGCACCGCTCAGCGAGTGTACGACGCGATACACGAGCGATTGCGGAGTCCGGAATTCCGTCCCTTGGCGTTGCTCGAGAAGTTCAACATCGAAGTCCTGGCAACGACCGATACGCCAACTGATACGCTGGAGCACCACGACGCGCTCCGAAAAAGCGGGACCGCTACGCGAGTAATCCCAACTTTTCGGCCCGACAGCCTTTTCAGAATCGCCGATCGTGGTTGGCGGGAAGAAGTGCAACGGCTCGCAGACATCGTTGGCCAACCCATTCGCACCAGCCGCGACTTTTTAGACGCCCTCGCTCGGAGGCGCCTCGCGTTCAAAGCGATAGGTGCGACCGCGAGCGACCACGCCGTCGTCAACCCGCACACAGCGCGGCTGTCGGATGAGGATGCGGACTGCCTGTTCGCCAAGGCCCAGCAAGGCATTGCGACGAGCGAAGATCAGGGCCGCTTCGAGGCGCATCTTCTGATGGAGATGGCTCGCCTCTCGGTCGAGGACGGACTCGTGATGCAAATCCACGCTGGCGCAGTACGGAATCACGACGAACAACTTTACCGGGACTTCGGTGCCGATCGTGGCGGAGACATCCCAACGGTCACCGAGTTCACAAGGAATCTCAGCGCGCTACTCAACGCATACGGAAACGACGCGCGCTTTCGCTTGATCGTATTCACGCTCGACGAGGCGACGTACAGCCGCGAGCTCGCGCCGCTTGCGGGACACTATCCATCGATGCTCCTCGGCGCTCCGTGGTGGTTCCACGATTCAATAGAGGGAATGCGACGGTTTAGGCAATCGACTACGGAGACGGCCGGTATCGAGAACACCGCCGGCTTCGTCGACGACACTCGTGCGTTCTGCTCGATTCCCGCGCGCCACGATCTTGCTCGGCGAGTCGACGCCAATTATCTCGGTGGTCTGGTTGCCCACCACGTCATCGACATGACCGACGCGAGAGAGATGGCGAGAGCACTGGCATACGACCTCGCGAAGCAAGCCTACCGATTGGGCGAAGAGGACAACAATGCATAGTCAGGATCTTCCACGTCGCACTTTTCTCAAACTCGGCGCGCTCGGCGTCGCCGGAGCAGGATTGAGTTCACTCCGATTGTCGAACCGAGGCAAAAGCGAGGGCGACGCCGCGATCGAGGACTCCACCGTCCCACTCTCTCTCGAGCGCAGTTTCACGTCGAAGCCGCCCGGCGATCACGTCAAACTCGGCGTCGCGAGCTACTCGCTCCGCAATTTCTCGCGAGCGCAGGCGATCGAGATGACGAAGGCGTTGGGAACGCCCTACATCAATTTGAAATCGGTGCACCTGCCATATGACGCGTCGCCGGCGGACCTCGCCGCGGCGCGAAGTGAAGTTGAGGCAGCCGGTCTCGTAATCGTCGGCGGTGGGATGATCACCTTCGAGACGGATACCGACGATGGCGTCCGCAAATACTTCGACTACGCGAAAGGGGCGGGCATGCCTCTGATTGTCGGAACGTGCAAGCCGACAGTATTACCGCGCGTCGAGAAGTTCGCGAAACTCTACGACATCAAAGTCGCTATCCATAATCACGGCCCGGAGGACGAGAACTTTCCTTCGCCATACGACGCGCTCAAGGCCGTCAGGAACATGGATGCGCGAATGGGGCTGTGCATCGACTGGGGTCACACGGTGCGGACTGGCACCGACATCGTCCGGGCAGTGGTGGATGCTGGGCCACGTCTGCTCGACATGCACGCGAAAGATCTCCGCGACCTCAAAGTGGCGGAGAGCCAGTGCGTTGTCGGCGAGGGGAAGATTCCAACGTCTGAGATTTTTCGACGGCTCGAGGCAATGCGATACCCGGGCTACGTCAATCTCGAGTACGAGATCGAGCCGGATAATCCTCTGCCTGGGATGAAGCAGTCGTTCGCGTTCATGCGCGGAGCATTGGCCGGACTGGCGGCGGCCAACGGTTAGGCTTCACAGTCGCTTGACAGGATCGCTAGGCTTAAAAGATCGCCAGCAAGGAGACTCCGTCATGCCAGCTAATGCCACCTGCGCGCATCTCGGCGCAATCAAAGATGTCAGACAACCAAAGCGCCACGAATGCGAGGAATGCGTGAAGATCGGCGCATCGTGGGTGCATTTACGCACGTGCCAGCAGTGCGGCACGACGCAGTGCTGCGACGACTCGCCGAACAAGCACGCCACGAAACACTATCGCGCAACAAAGCATCCGGTCATTGCATCGGCGGAGCCCGGAGAGCGGTGGCTCTTCTGCTATCCGGATAATGGGTTTGCAGAGTACTGAAGAGGGAAGCAGGAGGCGGGGGAGAGGCGGGATGAGGACTGAGGACGCGGACTAACGGCATCGACGATTGCGGACTGATTGAGGATCGAGGGCTCGGACTAACAGCGGACCGGGACCCACAGCGTGCCGAGCGAGGAAAATGTCTGTGGCGCATAGTTGCCTGGGCCTCTTACGCCAGCGGATCTGTCAAGATCTCTGCGCAGAGCACGCGGCTTCTAGCTGACAGCCCGCACCAGTGAGTGAGAGCGGTTGCAGTTAGTCCTCAGTCCGCTGTTAGTCCGAGTCCTCGATCCTCAATCAGTCCGCAATCGTCGATG
>DASQPS010000164.1:0-3383 GCA_035643845.1 Gemmatimonadaceae bacterium
TCGATCGCACGTTTGCGCTGACGCTGACGGAATTCGAGCCTATCGTCGCAACAGCCCGTTGCGGGAGCGCAGACCTCCCCAGTGTAAAGGCGGGCATAGTTATCGTCCCGTCCGCTGACGACGACGCCGTCGGCGCGGCGAGACTCCCGCCGCCCTCGAGCACCGAGAAACTTGCGACCTGGGCGTCGAGGTTGTTGCCGTACTGATCGATCGGCGCAAACACCACAGGCTCTGCGACGGTTGCACCAGCAAAAGCCGACTGGTTGTTGCCGGATACGATGTTGAATGATTGCAACGGTCCGGCGGCGGCATCGGCGGCGAACGACAGCGTCGTCGAGCCAAGCGAGGCCGTGAGGGTGTTAACTCCCTTGACTGTCCCGAGCGTCCACGCCGAGATCGTCGCGACACCACTGGCATTGGACGTCACTGTCGACGGCGCCGTTCCTCCACCTGATGTAGTGATCCCGATCGGAATCGCGGCGACACCGTTGTCGAATCCGTCGGTCACTCGAACGACGACGGGCGCAGGTACGGGTTGCCCGACTGTTCCATGGAGATTGATCGGTGAAACGGCCACGAGTCTCGATGCGGCACCCGGCGCGGAGTTCACGGTTATCGTAACGGGCGCGAGACCGCGTGTGGAGATGCTGAGTGTGTTTATTCCCGCCGCTTTGCCAAGGGTCCACGTGCCCACCGATGTACCTTCGGCGTTCGTCGTGGTGGGAGAGTTGGCGAGGGATCCTCCGCCAGCCACTACCTTGACGTTCACGGCGACGCCGCTCAGACCGTTTCCACCCTTATCCTTCACGACGAAGACGGGCGATGTCGGAAGCGGAAGACCCGCCGTCGCGATTTCGTCGGGTTGAGTCGTGATGTCTATGGTCGCCGCAAGTATCGGGGGCCCGCTCGAATCGCCGCCGCACGCGGCGAGCGACCCGAATAGCAGAACCGTCAGAGCCGCGCGAGTGTTGAATATCCGAACGCCGACCGTATCAACCATTCGGCCAATTACTCCCTCTGAGTCGACGCTGTCAAGAATAATGCGGTCCGGCGCGCGGTGTCATTTCGAGGCGTCGATAGCGGACGATACCTCACCGACCGTGTCGCTCACCGGCTCGCCTGTTTCGAGCAGCATTGTCTCCATGTCGAGCTCCCGACGGATTCGACGCATCACGTCGTCGCCGATGACTCCGCGATCGCGAAGATCCGTAAGCTCGCGCTGTTCGGCCGCCAGCATCGCTGAGCGTACGCGCCGGTATTCGTCGGCACGTTTTTCGTCTATGATCGCGGCCTCGTGGGACGGCGCTATCGTAAAGTGTTCGTGATGTCCGTGTGTTGATTCAAGGTCATGATCGGCGTGACCTGCGTTTTCCTCCCACGCCGCCCATCTGCGCGCGCGTTGCCGGTGTCGCTGGCGCAGATAGCGCACGACTTCCGGATACGTCGTGCTTGCAATCCCCGGCTCCTCCAGCTTGCGCAGGCCCGCCTCCGCGGCGGCTAGTCGCGCGTGCGCTTCCTCCGCACCTTCATCCGGGTCGGCGCCGATGCGGAGGAATCGAGCGACAGGCGCCAACGTCGGACCCTGCACAACGAGCGTGATGAAGATGACCCCGAACGTGATGAAGATGATCTGATCGCGCGCGGGAAAAGGCGCGCCCGACGCTGTGTAAAGGGGCAGCGCGAGCGCGAGTACGAGTGAGTCTCCACCACGCAGTCCCGCCCACGCGATGAACAACACCGTGCGCCAGCTCGGCAGCGGATCTTTGCCGAGTCCGATCAGCCGACCGAGTATTCTGAAGATGTAAGTCGTCGGCATGGCCCAGGCGATTCGGATCAGCACGACGCACGCGCTTACCGCCAGGGCTTCGCCCACGAGCGTCGTGAGCGGAAGCGTATTCAGAGCGCGCGCGACGTACGGCAGCTCCAGTCCGACGATGATAAAGACGAGGCTCTCGAGCATGAAGCTCACGACATTCCACATCCCGTCGTTCTGCAGTCGCGCCTCTGCCCCAACGATCGCCGTAACGTTGCGGGCGAGGTACAAACCGGTGGCCAGTACCGAGAGCACACCAGAGGTTCCGAGGAAATCAGCGAGGAGATACGACGCGAAAGGAGTGAGAAGAGACACCGTGTTGGTAACAACGGGCACGACACGCGTAATGCGATGGACCTGCACGATCACCAATGCGATTAGAAGTCCGATGGCGATTCCACCCGCCGCGCTGACGACGAACTGGAGCGCCGCGTGCGACGCCGAGAAAACGCCAGTCACCACGGCGGCGACGGCGAAACGGTAGGTGACGAGCGCGGTGGCGTCGTTGACGAGCCCTTCGCCCTCGAGAATGCTTTGAATCTCCCGCGGCAGTCGCAGCGAGCGCATCACTGAGAGCACGGCGACCGGATCTGGCGGAGAGATGATCGCGCCCAGAGTGATCGCGGCCGCCCAAGTGAAAGCTGGGTGAAGCGCGTGAGCGACGACGGCAACCGCGGCCGTCGAAACCAGGACCATCAGAACGGAGAGTCGGAAAATCGGTCCGACCTGACGCCGCAAATCCCGAAGGGGAAATGATATCGCGCCCGCGAAAAGAAGCGGGGGGATGAAGATGAGGAAGAGGACTTCGGGAGAGAGCGCGACTTCCGGAAGACCCGGAGCGAGTGCTAAGAGAAGTCCGCCGACGACAAGGACCGACGCGTACGGGACGTTCAGCCGCTCGGCGATCAGCCTGAGGCCAGCGGAGACCGCAAGGCAAAGGAGAACAAGCTCGAGACCGCCCACTATTCGAGCACGCCCACTCCGGAGGTGCCAGCTCGGTTAACCTGGCCGTGGTCGGCGCGGATGATAGCAATCTTGCCATCTGCCTCCAGAATCGCCCACGCGACATCTTCGATGCGCTCGACTCCCGCCTTATGCATGGCGGAGAAAATTTCCTCCGGGGCGACTCGTTCGATTCCAAGCGCTTCACTGAGGAATTTTCCTTCTTTCACGAGCACCGATGGGTGGGACTCCATGAAGCGACGAAAGCGGCCAAATCGGAAGCTCGCGAGCGACGTCAGGATTACGAGAGAGAAAAGAGTACCCGATGCAATGGTCGCGTTAGTCATCGAATAATCCTGTCGAGTGAGCGCGCGCGAAAAGAACTGAGGTATGAACAACAGCATGACCAGCTCGAAGGGCGCCATTTCCGACAGCTCACGCTTTCCAAGTACTCGAAGGCACGCCCAGACGAAGACGTAGACGAACACAACTCGCAGTACGGTTTCCATCTATCCCTCCAGTTTTGTCGGCAGAGCTCAGGGGAAAACGATGGTCGTGAACCGCGCCATTACGCTGTCTGTGCCGGCGCGGGCGATGACCACGCCGTGATGACGGCCGTAATCCTGAC
>DASQPS010000165.1:0-3137 GCA_035643845.1 Gemmatimonadaceae bacterium
GGTGTGGTAAGCACGCCAAACGATCTTCCCGCTCGAGAGATCGAGCGCAGTCAGCCACCCGCGGATTCCAAATTCGCCGCCGCTGTTTCCGACGATGACTTTGTTCTTCACGATGAGCGGTGCCATCGTCATGCTCTCGCCGAGGTTGATCTCGCCAACCTTGGTGCGCCAGACTTCCTGCCCGCTTGCAGCGTCGACAGCGACGGTTTGGTCGTCGAGCGTATTGTAGACGATCTTTCCGTCGGCGTACGACGCTCCTCGATTCACCACGTCGCAACATGCGACGCCCTGCGACGCTGCAATCGGCCCGGGCTTGTATACCCACTTCATCGGAGCGCCGGGCTTGGTGAGGTCGAGCGCGTACAAATAGTTCGGAAACGGCGTGACGATGTACATCGTGTTGTTGACGACGAGAGGCGCAGCTTCCTGGCCGCGCAAAATTCCGGTCTCGAACGTCCACGCGAGACGAAGATTCGCCACGTTGCTCGCCGTGATCTGATTGAGGCCGCTGAATCTCGTGCTCGAATAATTTTTTGCCGGGCGAATCCATTGTCCGTCCTCGGCCTCGTTCGCGATCGCGCCGCCGTTGCTGCGCCCCGCGATCGGCGTCATCGATGGTGTGCCGGGCGTTTGCGCGACTTCGTCAGGCGCTTTTTGGCCGGAGCACGCGAGCGCGCCGATGGCGCCCATCGCTAACAGAATCGAATTGCGGAAGGAAGAACGAACAGCACACTGCGTTCGCGCCATCAGCCCTCCAATTCCAGGTTGGATTCGCACTCGACTTGCACTAGATGCCAGCGCCGCCGACTGAAGGTTCGTCGGCTTGCTGAGCGATAATGCAGAAATTATTCCGAACGACCGCTGCACTGAAATTTTTTTGGTGGAGCGACGCGGAAATCAATGTTCGCGACCGAGGGCCGTAAAATCTGTACGCTAAGTGACGTTCGATGCGATCGCGTTTGATATTCATGGTGTTGGCTTGCGCCGCGCTGCCATGCGTTAGCGGCGGGCAGGGCGGCGCACACACCCACCTTCGGATCGGACTCGTAATTCCGCCGGCGAGTGCAAATAGTCGAGCCGCTGCATCGATCGCCCGCGGCGTGCGCCTTGGCGCCGCTGAATCGAAGCAGACCGCCACCCTTTTTGGCGATGACGTGGAGCTTTTTGAGATGACCGGCACCGGGGGCGGCGCTGTTGCCGCTGCCGAAAAACTGTTATCCGAAAGACAGGTTCAGGTTCTTATCGGAGCTGCATCGGGCGATGTTGACCCGTTGTCTCGGTTCGCCGAAGCCCATCATGTATTGTTTTTCAATCCGGCGTCCCGCGCTGAGTCGCTCCGAGCGGCGTGCAGGCACTTCACTTTTAATATCGAGGCAAGTGACGCGACCTACGCGAACGTTTCCCGACTAGGTGGGAACCCTGAAACACCGAGCGCTCCTGTAAATCGGAATGCTTCGCTGCGACGGGACTCGGTTGTCTTGTGGGGATCCTCGCTCCAAAGATTCGGAGCCAGCCAGATCAACGACAGATACCGCGTCATGTTTCGCGAGGGCATGGACGGTGGTGCGTGGGCTGGGTGGGCGGCGGTAAAAATCGTTGCCGACGCAGCCTTACGGGCCCGCTCGACATCGCCAACGAGGCTCGTCACCTATCTCGAGTCGCCGACTACTGCGTTCGACGGCCACAAAGGTTGGCAACTGAGTTTCCGTCGCACCGATCACCAGCTTAGGCAGCCACTATATATAGTAGTGACCACTGTGAGGGCCGGAGCGCGAAATCAGGCGCTTCGGGATGTACCGGAGCTTCGAGCTCCAGTGAATTCTTCGGACGGAGACGATTCGCGCGCGGCCGACCAAGTCCTCGACCGCTTGATTGGCCCGGACACGCCGCGGATATGTGGACGGTAACCGAGATGATGCGCGCGACATTCCGACCCACCGTAAGCAGCACGCGACCGCGCATCATTACGCACTTGCTCGGACGAGCAGCGCTTGTGGCTGCGGTATTCTTGCCGGCCGTGTTCGCTCCGGCGCCCGCGACCGCGCAACATGGCTCGCTCATCGCCGTGAGCAACGAGCTCGGTCACACCATAACGCTCATCGACGCGAAATCGCTCAAGGTCCTGAAAACCGTCGGACTGCCGCAGCGCCCGCGCGGGATTGCTTTTACTCCTGACGGTAAGAAGATCTTCGTCGCACTCAGCGATCCTCAGCTCAGAGTCCAGACGAAAGGCGACGCAATAGTATCAATCGACGTCGCGACGAATCGCATCGATGGAATTTTTCCGGCAGGTAGCGATCCCGAGCGATTCGCGATAACACCAGATGGCAAGCGTCTCTACGCAGCGAACGAGGACGGCAGCTCGGCCGCCGCAACCGACATAGCGAGCAAAAAGATATTGGCTTCGCTCATCGTCGGCATCGAGCCCGAGGGCGTGGCGGTTACACCCGATGGCCACTGGGTGTACGTGACCGCGGAGACCAGCAACAGCGTCTCGGTTATAGACGTGAGGGCAAACAAAGTCGTCGCCAATTTTCTCGTCGACGTGCGTCCGCGCTCCGTCGCATTTTCGCCCGACGGAAAGCGTGGCTATGTTACCGCGGAGATCGGCGGCACTCTTTCGGTCATCGACACGCGCACCCGCTCGGTGCTCAAGGTTATCCCCCTGGAGCACCGCCAGGGAAAACCGGTCGGGGTGGTCGTCTCACCGGACGGTCGCTGGGTGTACGTCGCGAATGGGAACGCAAACTCTGTCTCGGTGATCGACGCGACGCGCAACGCCGTTGTCGCAAGCATTCCGGTCGGCAGACGACCATGGGGAGTCGCAATCTCGCCAGATGGCCGGACGGTCTACACCGCCGACGGCCTGTCGGACACCATGAGCGTGATCGATCCGCAGGCCCGAAAGGTTGTCGCTACCGTGAGAGTTGGGCGGCAGCCATGGGGTGTTGCGGTGTCGCCGTAAATGACGGGACGCCCTACTGCTTCCTTAGTTCGATACTGCCGTTCACGCTGCTCGCCCTGACATCTCTTCCGCCATTGCCGATGGTGCCAGATGCATGTCTCGGCCCCCACTTTCCCGTCAGCGTCATTGGGAAATCGCTGTCGATTCCGCCGTGCACAGTATCGAAGCGAAA
>DASQPS010000166.1:0-2715 GCA_035643845.1 Gemmatimonadaceae bacterium
GAGCCGCCGGAGTTTCTTGTCCCCGCAATACCACCACTACCATTGTAGACACTTTCATTCAACTGGCCGACCATGCGACGGAAATCCCCGCCAATAGCGACGCGCTCGAGCATTCCGAAGCCGCGCGACCACTGAAGAGAACCGCCAAGGTCGTGGCTCGGAATCTTTTGCGCGACGTTGGGAGTCTCTGCCGTGCGTGTCGCGTTGACCACCGAAGAACGGCTATCGTAATTCTGGTGCTGGCCGAAGACTCTCGCTTCGAGCGCGCCGCCGAACGGTGTCCCGAAATTTCCGCCAAGAACACCGCTCGTGATGTGTCGTCTGTTCGGCTCGGTAAGGGGTGTGCCGAGGCTTCGATCGTCGTCGAAATAATTTCCGCTGACGAAGATGCTACCAACGTTGCCGATCGAGTACTCCGCGCGGCCGTCGACGTTGCGTCGGGTGACAATGCTGGCCTGATCGATTGTCCCGCGTTGATCGGGACGAAGGACGGTGTACCCGCCGCCGGTTCCGTAATCCGCGCTAAGGGATGCGCCGAGTGGGCCGCGCGTGTCGCTTCCATAGAGAGAGAAGTCGCCGGCGCCTCTGCTTCCGCCGCTCGCCATCAGACTATATGCTCGGCTCAGAATGGGCTGAGTGAAGAGGGAGATGACGCCGCCCATCGCGTAATTGCCGTAAAGACTGGAGCCTCCGCCCTCGAGAACTTCGGCACGATCCAGCTGAAAGCGAGGAGCTCTGTTCCACTGGACCCATTCACCCCACGGATCGTTGAGAGGGACGTTGTCGAGCATCACGAGAGTGCGCCCTTCATCGGCGCCGCGGACGGAAACAATCTCTTCGGGTCCCGACACCGTGCTCGATGTGCGAGGCAGCTCGACGCCAGGCATCTCGCGCAGAAGATCGTCGGTGGTGCGTGCGGGATTGGTTCGCACTTGTTCGTGCGACAAGACGTTTACGGTTGCGGCGACGTCGCGCGGAGATTCAGGTGCGCGCGATGCGCTGACGACGACGTCAGGAAGCAGAACGGAACCGGGCTTGAGCGCGAAGTCTGCGATAGCGTTGGGCGCGGCGGTCAAGCGAACGATCGTTCGAGCGGGCTCTTTGCCTAGTAGAGATGCAGTGATGGTGTAGTCCAGCCGATTGGGAAGGTCGAGCTGGTATCGACCATTCTCATCGGTGACGGCTCCGCGGTCGGATCCCGATGCGGAAATCCGGACGCCGGAAAGTGGAGCGCCGGTTGTGGCATCGGTGACCGTTCCGGCGACGTGTCCGACTGTCTGGGCGAAGGAAACGGCTGGGCAGAGGAAAGCAGCGCAGATGATTGCGCGAAGAAAAGCAGTGTGAATCGTGTTCATCTGCAAAAGATAACTTCGTGCAGAAAGCTGAGGCTTAGCCGGCAGCTTTGCGTTTTTTCTTGCTGGGCTCTTCTGCCTCGAGCCGGATCCATCGGTCTGCCCAGGCACTTATCTCGCGGAGAGAATGCTCGAGGGAGCGTCCCTTCGCGGTGAGCTCGTACTCGACGCGGACGGGAATGTCCGGAACGACCCGCCGGATTACGAGGTCTTCGGCTTCGAGCGAGCGAAGCCGCTCGGAGAGCATCCGATCCGTTATGTCGGGTATGGCGTTTTTGATCACTGCGTAGCGTGCGCTTCCCTGGAGTAGGGTCTGGATGATCGCACCGGTCCAACGGCCGCCGATGAGCTCGACGGCGCGGTGGAATTTCGAGCAGACAGTTGGAGGAGAAGACGGATGGCTACGCGGCATGGAGAAAAAATCGGAAAGTTGACGGCTTGACACAACCTACTTACTAAAGTATACTAGCCCACTATTAATAAGTCCAGTCCGAAATGCGAGTCGCAGGATTGGTTGAACGAGACCCCAGACACAGAGGATAGTATGACCCCGGCAACTGCAGCAGCTCCGACAGCGGGAGCGAAGACGGCATGGAAGCTCGACCCTTCGCACACACTGGTCGAATTTTCGGCGAAGCATCTCATGATCACGACCGTGAAGGGGCGCTTCACGGACGTTGAGGGCACGATTTACACCGACGAAAAGAATCCGGAAAAATCTACGGTGGAAGCGACGCTCAATGCCGCCACCATCGATACCAGGACTGAGCAGCGCGACCAGCACCTGCGCTCGGCGGATTTCCTTCATGTCGAGAAGTTTCCGCAGATCAAGTTTCGGAGCACGCGCATCGAAGGAGAAAAGGAACACTTCAAGCTGACGGGCGATCTTACGATCCGCGACGTGACGAGACCCGTTACGCTCGACGTGAGCTACGAGGGGCGGACGAAGGATCCGTGGGGTGGCGAGAGAGTCGGATTCAGCGCGTCGGGAAAGATCGACAGACGCGATTTTGGACTTCTCTGGAATCAGGCGCTCGAGACGGGCGGGCTGGTGGTGGGGAACGACGTGAAGATCTCGATCGACGTTGAGGCGGTAAAGGTCTAAAGGAAGGGTAAGGTAAGAAGCTAACGCGCGGTGGCCCGGGTCTGAATTGCGCTCTTGTACCAAGGGAGCTACCCGCGGGATGCTACCCGCTGCCAGCCGGAAGCTCACTGCTGCCAGCGGGCTCCTCGCCCACGCAGGTTGTCGAGCCCGCAAGGTGTTGAGCGGTTAATTAACAAACTAACTCCGCCCACGGTGACGGAGCACACTTTTTCTTGCTCTCGCCGTGCGACTCTCACCTGACCGTCGAATACATTGACA
>DASQPS010000167.1:0-3669 GCA_035643845.1 Gemmatimonadaceae bacterium
TGATGTTCGTGCGGATGCACCACTTGACGCCATTCACTGGTGGATTCGGCCGATCCCATTCGCGCGTGGTGTCGGCGGCTGGAAGTCTCACCGTCGTGCAGCCCGCGCCGCTCGAGGTAAACGTCTCGTAAAATCGTCCGATCGAGTTGTGCAGATTCGCGACCGATAGCAGCGTGTAATTCGGCGCCCAGCCGTCGTAAAACCCGTGCGTCCACACGCCCGGCAATCCACGTCGCGTGAGCTCGGTGATCTCCTGATAAGCCAGGGTGTGCCACTCGTCGACGACAATTGGATCGTACTCGTCGTTGTAGGGGCCAGTGCCCGTGCTCGTGTACAGGAACGGAACCGACTCGTGCAGATCGTGCACGACGGTCGGGTGCCAGTACAGAAACCCGTGCACGAAATTCTTGGTGAGGTTCTGCGACATCACCATGCCGTCGCGATTGTTGTCGTGCGCGGTGTACTTGCCCCAATAAATGAGCGGGATCGCGTTGTTGCCGAGCTTGAGTGCGCGCGATTCCTTGACCACGTCGACCTCGCGGTCACGGCCATCGACCTCGGTAACGGGCGTGAGCAAAGTGATCACATTGGCGCGAATGTCCTTGGCGAAATCCGATTCGTCGACGGCGAGACGATACGCGAGCTCCATCAGCATCTCGGGACTGCCCGTCTCGGGAGAGTGGATCGATCCGCTCAACCAGTAGACGGGCTTGGCGGTCCTGATGATTTGCGCGCGATCCTTTGCCGAGAGTCCGCGAGGGTCGGCGAGTTTGCCAAGAGCGAGACGATTCTGCTCGAGGTTGGCGATGTTGGCTTCGTCGGAGATCGCGACGACGATGGATTCTCGACCTTCTTCACTCTTGCCGAGTGAGAACTTCTTGACGCGCGTGGGCGCGGCGGCGGCGAGTGCGTCGAAGTAGCGATTGAGATCCGCGACATACGAGAGCCGGCCCAGAGTCCCGGGGACGTAGCCGAGGACTTTGAGCGGAGTCGGGACGGTGGCGGACGCGGGAAGCGAGGAGACCAGCTCCGTCGTGAACTTCCAGTGGGGGTCAGTCGGCGTCAGCTCGGTGATCTGGCGCGAATACGCGGAATCGATTGGCTGCTGTGCGGAGGCGTTCAGCGCAGACAGTGCGCATGCAAGCAACGCAGGCGCGATGGAAAATCTTTTCGGGGTCATCGGATCGGCGGGTGGGTGGGAGACACGCCGACTAAACTGCGAACGGGGAACGCGAGGAGGGAAGAGGGAGGCCTACGCTTCTTTTCTTACCAGCCGCCAGGGGAAGAAGTACAAGGCGTAGACGACAGTGTAGACCGCGAAGTTCTCCAGCCCGATGAAGTGGACGAAAAAGAAAAAGAAGATGAGCCCGTGCATCCTCATGACATTCCTGTACGGCTCGGCGAACCCGCCTCCACTTTTGGCGGACCAGGCGAACGAGCTCAGAACCTTATCCGGGTCGATCGACGACGGTATCCGCTGGAACGCGGCGCGGTGCGAGAGAAACGCCGACGGCAGGAAGATCCAATACCGCCGCACCACTTCCGCATAGACTGCCTTATTCGTCGATCCGGGATTTGCTATGCCGGGCCCGTGAATCGGGAAGAACGAGATCAGGAACTGCGAGTGGACGTAGTGAAAGCCGCCGAAGTGGACGGTGAAAAACGCCAGCATGAAGGCGGCTACGACAATGGCCCCGAGCCACAATGTGAGTAGCTGCCGAGGGTTCGCGTCGTAATCCCGCCTCGATTTCCAGCTGGCGAGCAGGAGCGTCGCAGTTGGTAGGCCGATGGTCCAGACGATGGTGGCGTACCCGACGACGAGGCTCGATAACCACAGGCTCCAGATAAGATCGCCGGTGGTCCAGCCGCTCCAGCGCGCGACCGCGAGGCCGAGCACGAAGGCGAGCGCGTCGGGGAGGGCGGAAGCCCAATCGGTGCTGGTCTGCGCTCCCGGTGTCGCGAGCGGGAGTGTGGCGGTGGCTTGGGGTGTGATCGGCATCCCAATTCGACTCACGGTTGGGGCATCCCGTCACGCCAAATCGGGCGCTTCTACGTCATATGACGCATAGATGACGCGGACGGCGTTTGCGACTATGGAGGCGCTCAAGGTCTCCCTTGCAACCCAAACTCCCGGGCCCATGCCAAACTCACTCCGCCACACACTGTTTGCGGTCGTCTCGATTCTTTGCGTCGCAGCAGCAGCGCCGACCGCCGGCGGTCAGGTTAGTCCGAACGTCCGCGGCAAATTGACAGTCCCCGATAGCGCGCACATGCAGATTCTGACGCTGGGCGACGGCTCGACGATTTTCGGACGGATCGTCGCCGTAAACGGCGATACGGTCACGTTCCAAAGCCAGGCCGGAAGCATGCAGCTCGCGACCAGTCGCATATCACAGATCAAAGAGATTCAGTCCACCGACGTGCACCAGGGCGACTACTGGTTCCCGAACCCGAATTCCACGCGCCTCTTCTTCGCGCCAAGCGCGCAAATGCTCAAGCGGGGAGAGGGCTACTTCTCGGATTACGAGCTTTTTTTTCCCGGGGTCGCGTACGGCGTGACTGATAACGTGAGCATCGGTGGCGGTGTTTCTATCCTTCCTGCGGGCGTCGAGGACCAGGCCTATTACGTGACGCCGAAAATCGGCTTCAGCCCGAGTGACGAAGTCCATCTCGCTGCCGGAGTGCTGTTCGCCGGGACGAGGGGTGGAACCGGAGGCGTCTACTACGGCGTCGGCACCTTCGGCGACGACAACGCCAGCGTGACGCTGGGCGGCGGATACGGCTTTGCTGGCGGCGAGATACAATCGAAACCCGTCGGAATGATCGGCGGTGAGTATCGATTCGCGCCCAGAGTGGCAGTCGTCACCGAGAACTACCTGCTTCCGATCTCGGAGAACAATCTTCTCTACTCATTCGGCTTCCGCTTCATGGGCGAGAAGATGACGACCGATCTCGCCTTGGTGAACGTTTCCGGCAGCAGCATCATTGGTGTTCCGTACGTCGATTTCGTCTTTCGTTTCTAGCGGCTAGCGTCCGGCAGGTAGTTGCCAGATTTCAACGACGCCGCGGTCGACAAACGGGACGGCGACGCGATTCCGCCTGGTGTCGATGGCAATGTCAGCGGGCGCGCCGCCGGTCTTGATGATCGGCCGGCCTGCCGCGCCGGTAAAGAGATGCAAGCTGGAATCACCCTGACTCGAAGCGAGCACACGTCCGCCTGACAAAACTTCTACCCCATCGAATTTGTTGCTCGTGCTTTTCCCGAGCACGGTGAGCGTCTTGCTCCCCGCCGTCCACGCTCTGATGACCGAGTCGCCGCCGAAAGGGACGACGATGAATCGCTTATTCGCTGCGTCCCAGGTGATTCCGTTTGGGCCGTTCAACGCTTTGTCCTGGAGCGCGACGCTCACTCGTCCGTTCGCAATTCGGTAGATCGTCTGCGTTCCGGTATCCGTGACGTACTCACCGTCAGGGCCCGCCGCGACGTCGTTCAGGAACCCCAGCTTGTACGCCGAGAAGTCTGCAGTCGCGAGCGGCGCACCCGTGCGTCGATTGAATCCGCGTACCGCATCCGCGTCCGCCACCCACAGCGTGTCACCGACGATGTACATCCCCCTCGGCGCGTTCAATGTCGCGCCGCCGACACCGCCCGCGATGAAGCGCGCGTTC
>DASQPS010000168.1:0-6608 GCA_035643845.1 Gemmatimonadaceae bacterium
GGAAAAATGAAACGCACTTTCGCTATCGCCGCTGCGGCGGCTTTTACACTGACGGCGTGCTCAGGTTTGAGGGACGCTCTCAATGCACACACTGACTGGGTTGCGCGCGCAGGTAACAACGAGCTGTCCGTCGCGAGGCTCGCGAGCCTACTCGGCAAGTCACGAGCGCCGATCCGGAAGGACATCGCGAAGTCCATCGCCAACGTCTGGGTCGACTATCAGCTCCTTGGTGTTGCCGCCGCGCACAACGACTCGCTCAACGATCCGAAGCTGATCGACGACGCGATGTGGCCAGCGATCGCGAATCTGAAAGCCAGGAAATGGTACGACATCGTTTCCAAGAACTGGGGCGTCGAAGACCCCGCAGCGGCGCAGCGCCAGTGGGATGCTGGCGAGATCCTCGGCGCGAATCACATCCTGCTCTTCACTCAGGGGATGAATGACGCGCAAAAGGCCGGCGTGAAGAAGAAAGCCGATTCTCTCCGTGCGCTAGTGACGCCGTCCAACTTTGCCGCGATGGCAGCCAAGAACAGCCAGGATCAGCAAACAGCGCGGCTCGGTGGATCGCTCGGAATCTTCCCGAAGGGAACGATGGTTCCTGAATTCGAGAAGGCCCTCGAAGCCCTGAAGCCCGGCCAGATCTCGCCGGTCGTTCAAACGCAGTACGGCTACCACATCATCATGCGCCCGACCTACGATCAGGTTAAGACGCAGCTGCTTGCTGCATCGAAAGGTCGAAGCGTCGCGGTAGCGGAGAGCACCTATCTCGCCAGGCTGGAGCTGGCGGGCAAGATCGATGTAAAGAAGGACGCCGTCGCAACAGTGCGCGCAATTGGAAACGATCCCGATGCCTATCGCCGCGATAACACCGTCCTTGCCACTTCGACCGCGGGGAAATTCACGGCTGGGCGGCTCGTTGGCTGGCTGGAAACGATGCCTCCGAACGCACGGATTCTCGACCAGATCAAGCAGGCGCCCGATTCGGTGATCGTCTCGATGGTCAGACGATTTGCGAACAACGAACTAGTGCTCAAGCAGGCAGACAGTGCGCAGGTGAAAATCGATCCGGCCGAGATCGCGCAGATGCACGCGAGCTTTCTCAATGCGGTCAAACAGGCGTGGAATCAGCTCGGGGTCATTCCCGCATCGCTCCAGGACAGTGCCAAGAGCCAGGGCGATAAGGAGAAGCTCGCGGGCAAACGTATCGACGACTATTTCACCAGAATGGTGCAGGAAGCAGCCCCATTCGTCTCGGTGCCGACGCCACTCGCGAATGTGCTGCGACAGAAATACAGTTTCGCTCTGAACGACGCCGGCTTTGATCGCGCAGTCGAGCAGGCATCGAAGATCCGCAATTCTGCCGACTCGGCGCGCTCTGCGACTCAGCCGCAAACGGCCGTACCACTCAACCCGTCCGTACCCCCGTCCACCTCATCGACGCCGCCGGCTGGGAAAAAGTGACCGAACCACGGATGGACGTTGGGGTACGATCAAGAATGATCAAACACTTATTGATAGTGGCCGCTTTGATGCCGGCTGCTATGGAAGCGCAGACGCCGACAGCTGCGGTCAGCAACGTTTCTCCGACTCTTCCCATCGACCGTGTTGTCGCGATCGTCGGCGATCAGCCGCTGCTCTGGACCGATGTTCTCACCGCGATCAACCAGCGTCGGGCCCAAGGCCTTCAGATTCCCACGGATTCCGTGCAGCAAGCTGCTCTCGCGCGGACGGTTCTCGGAGAGCTGATCGACGAGGAGATCCTCGTTCAGAAAGCGAAAGAGATGAAGCTCGAAGCCACCGAATCAGAAATCACTCCCGCGGTCGATCGGCAGATCAAGTCGATTCGAGCACAATTCAAATCGGACGATGAGTACCGCACGGAGCTTCGCAATGCCGGATTCGGGACTCCTGACGAATACAGAAAATCCCTCATCGAGCAGT
Organism: Gemmatimonadaceae bacterium; assembly: GCA_035643845.1. GTDB lineage: Bacteria > Gemmatimonadota > Gemmatimonadetes > Gemmatimonadales > Gemmatimonadaceae > UBA4720. The sequence goes on from DASQPS010000168.1 coordinate 1,942, forward strand.
ACACTCGGCAGAACCTCCAGCAGAAGGCGTTCGCGGAGCTCAAAAAAATGGCGAAGCCGGTCAACGTTTCCGATGAGGACGTGACCGCCGCCTTCGAACAGAGCAGATCAGAGCTGCAGAAGCGACCGGCAACGGTCACGTTCCGACAGATCATCGTGGCCCCACACCCATCCGCTGCGGCCAAGGCGAAGGCCAAGGCGAAGGCCGATTCTCTTCTCGTCGAGATCAGGAAAGGCGGAGACTTCGAGCAGATCGCCAAGAGGGAGTCGATGGATCCGGGCACCAAAGCGCTCGGCGGAGATCTGGGATGGAACCGCCGTGGCAGCGGTCTCGTGCCGCAGTTCGAGGCGGTGATGTTTGCGCTTCGTCCCGGCGAAGTAAGCCCGGTAATCGAGACGCCTTTCGGCTACCATATAATCCGTGTTGACAGGGTGCAGTCAGCCGAAGTCAAAGCTCGCCACATTCTGATCGCGCCGGTGATCGACTCGGCCGACGTCGCTGCGGCAAAAGTCGAGGCGGACTCCGTTGCAGCGCAGTGGAGACGCGGGGTTTCCTACGATTCTCTCGTTGCCAAACACCACGATCCAACGGAAGAGAAGGGAGTATTGCAGCCATTCAATCGCGACTCGCTTCCAGCTTCCTATCAGGCAGCGTTGGTTGGAGCGAAGGCTGGCACGATCACCGACCCGTTCCAGCTGGCGAATCCGCGCGGACAGCCGAAATACGCAGTTCTCCAGGTCGTCACTGCTACGGATGCCGGAGAATACAACGTTGCGGAGATACGCGATCAGATCCGGGCGCAGCTCGCCGACGAGCGTTCGATCAGACAGCTTCTCGACGACCTAAGAAAGCAGACCTACGTGTCAATCAGGATGTAGCGGCGTGAAAATTCGGCTCGCCATGACCGTGGGCGACCCCCGCGGAATTGGACCTGAGATTGTCTCCAAAGCGCTCGCAGACCAGGAGGTCGGCGAGCGCTGTGACATCGTGGTCATCGGACCTCGAGGCGCGGGAATCGACGTCGCCGAATCGGTCGGACACTGGAAGCCTGGCTCCGGTGCGGCCAATGCAGGCAAGTTGAGTGGACTGGCCATCGAGAAAGCGGTAGCAATCGCGAAGGCTGGCGACGTCGATGGCATTGTCACCGCACCGATCGACAAAGCCGCGCTGCACGCCGGCGGCTACGATTTTCCCGGACACACGGAGATGCTGGCTGCTCTCACTGGCTCGCGGGTCGCGATGATGCTCGCTTCGGAAAAGCTGCGCGTTGTCCTGGCAACGACCCACATGCCGCTGCGGGAAGCCATCGAAAGTCTAGACGAAGATATCATTGTGGAGACGGCGCGCATTACCCGCGATGGTCTGCACGACTGGTTCGGCATTGCAGCACCACGAATTGCATTGTGCGCGCTCAATCCGCACGCTGGCGACAGCGGCAGATTCGGCAACGAGGATGCTGATCTGCTTACGCCGGCCGCCCGGTCAGCGAAAATCGCTGGCCCGTTCCCCGCGGACACCGTTTTCGTGCGCGCAATGCGCGGCGAGTTCGACGCGGTGATAGCGCCATATCACGACGTGGGGATGACGGCCATCAAGGTTGCTTCGTTCGGCAGCGCCGTCAACGTGACGCTTGGTCTTCCATTTCCTCGCACTTCGCCAGACCACGGCACCGCGCTTGACATCGCTGGCCAGGATCGCGCCGATCCGTCCAGCATGATCGCCGCTACGCTTCTGTGTGCGTCGATTGCGGCTCGCGCTCAGTCCCGCGACGGTCACCCATCGTATGCAGATCGACCGAAAGCGACTCGATCCGCCGGCCGTCCATCTCGCGCACCGTAAAGATCGCGCCGCCTGCAATCACGCGGTCGCCCGGAACTGGAAGTCTGCCGAGTACGCCAAAGACATAGCCACCAATCGTCGTATAGTCTTCCTCTGGCACGGTGAGGCCGAAATGCTCGTTCAGCTCACCGATATGGGTGCTTCCTGGTACCAGGGTTTCACCGGCGCGCGTGTGCAGCGGTGCTTCCGCGTCCTCCGACGTATCGTACTCATCGAGAATCTCGCCGACGATCTCCTCCAGCAGATCTTCCATGGTGACGACGCCGGCTGTCCCGCCGTACTCGTCGAGCACGACAGCCATGTGCTCCTTCAGGCGCTTGAAGTCAGCCAGAACTTCTTCCACTTCACGCGATCCTGGTATTACGTGAACTGGTCGCATGATCGACGGAAGATCGAAAGCCTCGGTGTTTGCGCGTGGGGCAAGCAGCTTCAAGAGATCTTTCGCCAGAACCACGCCGATAATGTTGTCGATCGACTCGGAGTAAACTGGATAGCGCGAGAGCCCGCTTTCCTGAACGACGCCGAGCACTTCGGAGAGCGTCGCTTCGACCGGGAGCGCAACGAGCTCAGTGCGAGGTGTCATGACCTCGCGCGCATTTTTCTCCGAGAACTCGAAGACGGCGTCGATGAGGTCGGCGTCGTGAGCCTGCATCTGCCCGCTCTCCTGGGATTGCTCCACCAGAAGCCGAATTTCCTCGGGCGAATGGACCGCGTCGTCTGAGCGCGCCTTCTCCTGGCCGAGGGCGCGAAGAATTACCTGCGATGACCTGTTGAGGGCAAACGTGAACGGCTTGGTGATCCAGGCGAAGAAGAGAAGCGGGGGCGCGAGCCATCTGGCCAGTGCTTCGGGATGGTTCAGCGCTGCTGCTTTGGGCGTGAGCTCTCCGAACACGACGTGCAGGTACGTTACTACGACCAACGCAAGCGTCGCCCCCAGAGTGAGCCGCAGCGACATCTCGATCGGGAACGGGAGATAGGCGAAGACGCTGGCGAACATGTCGCCGACGGTCGATTCAGCTACCCATCCCAGGCCAAGGCTGGCCAGCGTCACGCCAAGCTGGCTCGCGGAGAGTATGCGACTGATATTTGAGGAGGCACGAACGGCGAAGCGGGCGAGTTTGTCACCGCTCCGGGTCATCGCCTCCAGACGCGTCCGTCTGGAGCGGACGAGAGCGAACTCGGCGCCAACGAAAAACGCGTTGAGGAGCACGAGCAGAATTATGGCCAGCAGCCGACCGAGCACGGGTACAAGTTACACCGGGCCGGCCCACGGACACCAGCACGCCGGGGGACACCATCATGGCGGCGGGCATTCGCATATGAGCGATGCGCCTGTGCGAAGCCTTCGGATCGCACTCGTCCTCACGGCGCTGCTGCTGACCGTTGAAGTTGTCGGCGGAATTCTCTCGAATTCAATCGCGCTTCTCGCCGACGCCGGCCACATGCTTACGGACGTTGCGGCGCTCGCCCTCGCGCTATTCGTCGCCTGGTTCAGCCGGCAGCCGGAAACCGAAAGCAAGACTTTCGGATATCTGCGGTGGGAGATCCTGGCAGCGTTCGTAAACGGCGGCACTTTGCTGTTGATATCGGCGTGGATTCTTTGGACGGCAGCGACGCGGTTGCGGGCACCGGAAGAAGTTGCAAGCGGTCTAATGTTGTCCGTTGCTGCATTAGGCCTAGTAGTGAACATCATCGCCGCACGGGTGCTGGTCGCCGGATCGGCGCACAGCATGAATGCACGCGGTGCCTACTTGCACGTGCTCGGCGACCTCCTCGGCACCGTCGGCACACTCGCTGCCGCGATCGCGATACGCTACACAGGGTGGCTGATTGCCGATCCAATCGCGTCGATCATCACGACGGTTCTCATCATGACCGGCGCATGGAGACTGGTCCGCGAATCTGTGGACATTCTGCTCGAGTCGACTCCCTCGCATATCCCGCTTCCGGCGGTACGAGGACAGCTGGAGGCAATCCCCGGAATTGAGTCGGTGCACGATCTCCACGTCTGGTCGGTGACGCCAGCAGTCGTAGCGATGAGCGCGCATTGCATTGTGCGCCAGCCAGAGCAGCATCAGCACGTACTTGAGCACGTGCACGATGCAATGCAGTTGTTCGGAATCCAGCACGTGACAATTCAGCTCGAGCGCGACGATATGCTCGACCGGGAGAGCCACTTGCACGCCTAGCTAACTTAGATGGCTATGGCAAAGCAGGAAATCCGCAACATCGCGATCATCGCGCACGTCGATCACGGCAAGACCACGCTCGTGGACAAGATGCTCAGACAGTCAGGAGCCTTTCGCGAGAACCAGGTCGTGATGGAGCGCGTCATGGATTCCAACCCGCTCGAGCGCGAACGCGGCATCACGATCCTGGCGAAGAACACCTCGATCCGTTGGAAGGGCACGAAGATCAACGTCGTCGACACGCCGGGGCACGCGGATTTCGGCGGCGAGGTGGAGCGCATCCTCCGCATGGTGGACGGCGTGCTTCTGGTAGTCGACGCGTTCGATGGTCCGATGCCGCAAACGCGCTTCGTGCTGCGGAAGGCGCTGGCTCTGAACCGCACTCCTATAGTAGTGATCAATAAAATCGACCGGCCCGGCGCGGATCCGATGCGCGTCCACGATGAGGTGCTCGATCTCTTCATCGAGCTGGAGGCGAACGAAGCCCAGCTCGACGCACCCGTCGTCTACGCGTCTGCGAGAGAAGGCGTAGCGACGATGGATATGGATGTCCCCCCCGTGGATCTTTCGCCGCTCTTTGACGCGATCATCAAGCACGTTCCCGCTCCGCCGAGCGACGCCGACAGCCCGTTCCAGATG
>DASQPS010000169.1:0-2403 GCA_035643845.1 Gemmatimonadaceae bacterium
TGCTCGTGAACCAAAACAGACCGCCATATAAACCCCCAATCAGGGGTCCCAAAATCCGCCGCGAAGAACTGTAAGCGGGCACAACGCTGGTTGTTGCAACCATGTGACAGAATTTCATTTCCCGCTCTCCGCGCTGCGCTACCGCTAATCGCGTAAAGGCTTGCCGATCCACAGCTTAGACTGATCGCAGCTCTGCCTCTGGACAGAGCACACTGGATGCGTACTGTTCGCGCGCCATGGCGAAGTACAAATCCGCATCACCCGCCTCGACCGATACTCCGGCCGCCGCCCCGCGTTTGGGGTCGCGCCTGAATTCACGCGTAAGCGTTTATTCACGTGTCGCGTCACGCGTCTCCGCGATCGCCAGTCGCAATCGCCGCGCTGTCGTCCTCGCCGTCCATATCATACTCGCCGCCAGCGCGTACTTCGCCGCGTTTCTCCTCCGGTTCGATTTCCATCTACCGGCCAGTGAGCTCACACGCTTCGCCATTACCATCCCGTACGTCCTGCTCCTCCGTGTCGCGTCCCTTGAATTTCTGGGAGTTTCCGGCGGTTCCTGGCGCCACGTCGGCTCGCGCGATCTCGTCACCCTGACCGCATCCGCAACGGTCGGATCCCTCGCTATCGTCGCGACCCTCTTCCTCACCGGCGCACTCGCCGGTATGGCCAGATCAGTCCTCGTCATGGATTGGCTGATCTTCATCTTCCTCGCCGGCGGCGTACGATTCGCCATTCGTTGCGCACGCGAAGGCCAGCTCCCCCTCCAGGCCTCTTCCGGCAGGCGCACTCTCGTCATCGGCGCTGGCGGAGCAGCAGAGCGACTGCTCCGTCAGAGCTTCCACAACGGCAAACGCGGAATGCACTTCGTCGGATTGGTCGACGACAACTCGGCCCTCCACGGTCGCTCGCTCCACGGTGTCCGGGTCTTGGGCGACACCACTCAGTTGAAGGCAATCTCCATCAAGCACGACGCCGAGCTGATCGTGATCGCGATTCCGTCGGCGAACGGCGCCGACATCAGACGCATCGTCACTGCCTGCGAGGAGACTGGGCTCGACTTCAAGCGGATGCCGTCACTCGAGGAGATGCTCGACGGCAGCGGACAGGCCGATCAGCTCAAGGATGTACAGATCGAGGATCTCCTCGGCCGCAAGCCGGTGTACCTGGATCTCGCGCGCGTCGAGAGCGACCTCGCTGGACAAACAGTACTTGTCACCGGCGGCGCCGGCTCGATTGGTTCCGAGTTGGCGCGGCAGATCTCCGGCTTCTGCCCGCGCCGATTGATTCTGCTCGAGCAGGCAGAAAGTCCGCTCTATTTCGTCCACCTCGAGCTCACTAAAACTTATCCGGGACTCGAAGTCGTCCCGGTGATCGCCGACATCACCGACGCGAAGCGCGTCGAGACGATCTTCGCGCAGTACCGTCCCGACTATGTCTTCCACGCGGCGGCGTACAAGCACGTCCCGATGATGGAGATGAACGTCACCGAAGCCGTCACCAACAACGTGCTCGGGACGCTTCGCGTCGCTGAGTGCGCCGCTCGTCACAACGCGCGCAAGTTCGTTCTGATCTCGACCGACAAGGCTGTGAACCCATCGAGCGTGATGGGCACCACCAAGCGATTGGCCGAACGAATCGTGCTCGGCTGGCCGTCGCTGCGCGCATCCCGTACCGATTTCCGCGCCGTGCGTTTCGGAAATGTGCTCGGCTCCGACGGCAGCGTGATTCCGCTTTTCAAGAAGCAGCTCGCCGGCGGTGGACCGCTTACCGTCACACATCCGGACGTGCGTCGCTACTTCATGAGCATTCCAGAAGCGGTGCAGCTCGTTCTCCAGGCTGCGGCACTTCCAGAGATTGCCGGACGAATCGCGATGCTCGATATGGGAGAGCCGATCCGCATCATGGATCTGGCCGAGCAGTTGATCAGACTGTCGGGACGAGTGCCGCATCGCGACGTGCACATCACGTTTACCGGTTTGCGTCCGGGCGAAAAGATCGACGAAGAGTTGTTCTCGTTGTCTGAGTCGAGCACGCCGACAGCTATAGACAAGATCAGAGTCGTCGAAACGAACGAGTCTCGGGCCGCTGCGCTGGAAGGCGGACTGCACTCACTGTTTGCCGCTGTGTCGAGCGGCAATCACACGTCTGTGTTTCGCGAGCTCAGAAGGCTGGTTCCCGAATACCACCAGAGCGGCATCGAGCTGGAAGTCCCGATTGTCGCAGCAATCGAAGCTCCGTTGTCCGCTTCCCGCTTCCCGCTTCCCGCTTCCCCCGAACCCCTACCCGCGCTCCGCGCCTAAAGACTCATGCTTCCACGTCCAAAATCTTCTGTGGTCTATCGTCCGATGCCGGACGGCGGTGTGCTATTCTCGCCGACGGAGGAGACTTACTTCGGTCTCAATC
>DASQPS010000170.1:0-4890 GCA_035643845.1 Gemmatimonadaceae bacterium
GCCCACCGTCGAAGCATGTCGGGATCTTCGAGGACATCCTCCGGGAGCTGATAGTACTGCATTGCGCCGTGCGATTCTCCAAAGGGCCTGAATGGTCCCATTCCACGCGCTTCGAAGTCGGGACGAGTGGACGCATCAACCTTGAAGTAAAGAGTGTCATCCGCAATCAGCGCAAAGAACAGCTCGCCGGAATAAATACCTACGCCGCCGAACATGCGCTTGGCGCGGACTCGAGGAACTGCCCTCTTCAACTGATCGACGACGAAAGTCTGAACGCTGGTGCTGACTGCCACTGATGGTGAATGCGGACGTTTCGGTTGTGCGCCCAATTAGTAAGAATGTTGCCTCACTATATGCTCGAAAAATGCAAGCCTTGCGCGTTCGCCGCAAAAGGCCTGGCTCGCGCAACCTTTGCAGTATTGCAATGCGCAAGCTCATCGTCGGGTCGTGGCCGCTTAACAGGAGAGTTGAAATGATCGTCGCTTTTCGCAGCACATCACGCCGTCTTCCGATCCTCGCGTTCGTAGCACTGACACTTATAGCCTGTGGACACGAAAAGTCCGGAGTATCCGATACTGCGACGGCCGACTCCTCCAACTCCGCCGCGAACAGCGCGGACACTTCGTCCACGGTTCGAGGAACGGTCGACAGCGTCTCATCCACCGCAATCGTCGTCGCCGCGTCAACTGGCAATGTCACCGTCAAAACGAATCAGCCGTTCAAAGTCTTCGCTCGCCAGGCCGGCAAGCTCACCGACGTAAAGGACAACGTCTTCATCGGCGTCACCACCGTCAAACAATCCGACGGCACCGAACAGGCAACCGAGATCCATATCTTCCCCGAAGAGCTCCGCGGACTCGGCGAAGGCAGCCGCATGATGAATCAGAACGCGAGCGGCGGCAGCGGAAGTCGCATGACGAACGGCGCCGTCTCCGGATCACGGATGACCAACGGGACGGCTTCGCAATCGCGGATGTCTAACGGCAATGTCACCGGATCGAACGGATCCACGCTCGTCGTTCAGTACAAAGGTGGATCGACGCAAGTGACTGTGCCGGCGAATACGCCGGTGACCGAGATCAAGGAGACATCGAAGAAGCTCGCGCGGGGAGATCAGGTCGTCATACTCGCCACCAAAGCGCCCGACGGCAGTCTCTCGTCGAGCACCGCCCTGCTTTCGGGGAAATAGCCCGAGGGAACGCCAGTACTATAGCGAGCGCCGGACGGTCAGACCGCCGGCGCCGCTTCTCTCGATCTTCGCAGCATCCAGCCGTAAAGCCAGACGACCGCGGCGATAAACAGGACCAATCCGAGCCAGTTCGCCGGCGCAAACGTCTCCGGCACGAGCGCGATCGGCGCTTCCTTCGCGAAGCCGACGATTAGTCCGGCGTTGAGCACTCCCCAAATGCTCTCGCCCACTATCAATCCCGACGCCACCAGAGTCCCGAGCCGCTGACCTCGCTCTGGATTGGGCATCGTTCGAACACGCCCGTCGTACCAGTGCGCCAGCACCGCGCCGATGATCACCGCAAACGTCGCTGACATCGGCAGATAAATTCCAATTCCGACGGCCAGCGGCGGAATGCGCAGCTTCTTCATCCAGCCGAGTATCTCGTCGAGAATGACGAGGCCGACGCCGACCAGTGCGCCGATGCCGAGCATCTTCCACTCGAGACTGCCGCCGATGACGCCCTGCGCGAGCGCGGCGATCAGCGTTGCCTGAGGCGCGGGCAGAGGATTGCTCGCCACGACGTTGACGTTCGGCGCGCCCGCAAATCCGTACGCGCGCGCGAGCAGATTGAGCACGAATGGAATCACTGATGCGCCCGCGGCAACTCCGACGATGAGCGCGATCTGCTGACGCATTGGCGACGCGCCCACCAGTTGACCTGTCTTCAAGTCCTGAAGATTGTCGTTGGAAATCGTCGCGCACGCGAACACGATCGCCGTCACGAACAATGACACCGCGATAAGTGCCTGTCTGTTGGTGGCGGTCGGCGTTACCGCGAGTGCAAACACCGACGCGGCGACCACGATCGAAAGGATGCCGACTCCCGATATCGGACTATTCGACGCGCCGATGAGTCCCGCCATGTAGCCGCACACACCCGCGATGATGAAACCAACGATTAGCACGAACGGAATGGAGATCAGCGTCAGCGTGAGCGCGCTCGATGCGAGAACGGTCGAACGCGCGAATTGGAACGCCAGCCATGCCGCGATCACGAGACAAACGCCGGTCAGCAAGAAAATCCATGAAGGAGCGAGATCGCGGTCGCGATCGTCCGCCGTCGCAGCCACGCGCGACGCCGCGAGCGTGCTCACCAATCCACCGACGACCGGCTTCGCCAATCGTATGAGCGTGTATACGGCCGCAACCGCAATGGTGCCAGCGCCAAGGAAGCGAACCTGGGTACGCCAGATCACGGTCGTGTGATCCGCGAGCGCCTGACCGACCGTCGCCGGCTGCAAGTGCGTCAGGATTGGAACCGCTATCACCCACGAGATGATCTGTCCGACGAGCATCGCCATTCCAACCGAGAGTCCAACGAGATGTCCCGCGCCGAGCAATGCCAGAGACCACGCGATGTCATAGCCGGTCGACGCGCCACCACCCAACGCAATCGCGCCGCCAAGCGTGCCCGCAGCGACGCGGGTTGCCGTTATAATCGCGAGAGCCGCCGACGCAACGGAACCGAGTATCACCGCGACGAGTCCTTCTCTCGCTTCACCTGTCTCGTCTTTGGTCTCGCCGCGGGTGCCCGATCCAACCTTCAGCACTTCCGCCGCCGCCACGCCCTCGGGGTAGGGAAGATCCGACGTCGTCACCAGCGCGCGTCGCAAGGGAATGGTGAATACCACGCCGAGAATTCCGCCGCTCAGACAGATGAAGAAAGATTCCCAGAACGGGAATCCAGTCCACCAGCCAATGATCACGAGTCCAGGCAGCACGAAGATGATCGCCGAGAGAGTGCCCGCCGCCGACGCGACCGTCTGCACGATGTTGTTCTCGAGGATCGATGAATCCTTCACCGCGCTGAGGATCGCCATCGATATCACCGCCGCGGGAATCGACGACGCGAACGTCAGCCCGACTTTTAGTCCGAGGTAGACGTTCGCGGCGGTGAAGACAGTCGTGATGAGCGCGCCGAGTATGAGGCCGCGTAGGGTAAGCTCTTTGGGTTTCATAGGACCAAATCTTACTCCAAAAGGTGACAGGTTGCCGAGGACAACGAGCCTGCTTTAGCGATTCTGCAATTTCCTGCAGGACCTCTCGATGACGACCGCGATCGCGAGCACGAGCATCGGGTCTTTCTCGGAGTCGCTGATTTCGATCGAGTAGGTTTCGCTCGGCCTGAACCAGCGCTTGCTCATGCTCCCAATTTCCTGGTCGGCGCGCTTCAAAACGTATTTTCGATCGAGAAAATCTCCCACTGCCTCGAGGTCGGCGGATTCACGCACCTCGATTGCGAAGCGATGACGAAAGAACGAAGACAAATCGCGCTCCACGTTTGCCAGGTAGCTTCCGTCGCGCCGGATCTGATAGCTGCTGACACGATTGATGACCCTCTGCTCGATACGGAGAAGCTCCTTTCCCTGGAGATCCTGGAACGAGAGTTTTTCGCCAAGGGTGAGGAGCTCGCCGACGACCCGGAACGCATCTCGGCCGGCGCTATCCTTGATCATGAAATTGCTGCCGAGGGAAACGAGCTTCTGCTTCAGTAGGTATCGCATAAAACAATTGGAGTCAGCGGACCCTGTTTCGGCGCGAGCGGTTTCATCGATGCAAGTTTAAGGGCAAATTCCGCGTATGGCCAAGAAACAGCCCGCCGAGGTTCTGTCGATCGACGGCCGCGAAGTCCAGATCACGAATCCGGACAAGCCGTATTTCTCGCGCGCCGTCAAGCTGTCGAAGCTTGATGTCGTCAGATACTATATGGATGTCGCTGCCGGGGCAGTGCGCGGTGTCCACGATCGCCCCAACATGCTCAAGCGGTTCGTCAACGGCGCCGAGAAGGAGCCCTTCTACCAGAAGCGAGCGCCCGACAACACACCGGACTGGCTTCGCACCGTCACGCTTTCATTTCCGTCGGGTCGCACGGCCGACGAAGTCGTCGTCGATGACGCCGCCGGCCTCGCCTGGATAGTGAACCTCGGCTGCATCGAGCTGCACCCACACGCGGTGCGCACCAACGATCTCGATCATCCCGACGAGCTCCGAATCGATCTCGATCCGATTCCTGGAGTAAAGTGGGAAGATGTTCGTCGAGTGTCGCTCGAGGTGAAGCAATTGCTCGAGGAAGTCGGGCTGCGCGGATTTCCGAAGACCAGCGGGTCACGCGGAATGCACATCAACGCCCGAATCCAGCAGCGATGGACGTTCACCGAAGTGAGACGCGCCGCTCTCGCCTTGTCGCGCGAGATCGAGCGTCGCGCGCCGAAAATCGCGTCGTCCAAATGGTGGAAGGAAGAGAGGCACGGCGTCTTCCTCGACTACAACCAAAACGCGAAAGACCGCACCACGTGCTCTGCGTACTCTATCCGGCCACTTCCCGATGCGCGCGTGTCGGCGCCGCTACGCTGGGAAGAAGTGGCTGACGTTGACCCGGAAGATTTCACAGTGCTCACGATGCCGGCGCGACTCAATCAACTCGGCGATCCGAACGCCACGATCGACGATGCCGCCGGCTCGCTCGACCAGCTTCTCGAGCTCGCCGCCCGTGACGAAGCCGCCGGACTCGGCGACGCGCCCTGGCCGCCGCACTTTCGGAAAATGGAAGGCGAAGCGCCGCGCGTGGCGCCGTCGCGCGCGAAGGCCGCCACGAGCAAGACGACTGGCAAGAAGACGACTCGCAAGAAGGCGACTCAGTCCGGCGCTGCGGCGCCACC
>DASQPS010000171.1:0-5245 GCA_035643845.1 Gemmatimonadaceae bacterium
CTGCACCAATGAGAACCCACCGTGCGGTCGGTGCACTGCCTGTCGGTACGTCAAAGAGCTGACCCATCCCGATCTTCATTGGGTGTTTCCACGGCCCCGTCTCAAAGAAGCGGATCCTGATCTGGAGCAGGTGCGCGACGACTACGCCGAAGCGATCGCGGAGCGCGTCAGCAACTTCGGTTTGTACGCGGCGCCATCAGGCAGTGAGGGGATCTACGTAGCCACGGTTCGTTCGCTCGTGCAGAGAGCGGCAATTTCTCCGGCGATGGGGCGTCGCAAGATCTTCATTATTGGCGATGCCGAACGAATGGTGCCGCAGGAAGGCGCCGACATGGCAGCGAACGCTTTTCTCAAGCTCCTCGAAGAGCCGCCGGCGGATACTACGATAATTCTGACGTCGAGCGAACCGGGCGCACTACTTCCGACCATTCGCTCGCGTGTCGTCACGGCGAGAGTCCCGCTCCTAAGCGACGCGAAAGTCCGCGCGTTCGTCGAAGACCCGCCAGTAAAGAAAATCCTCGACAAGGAATCGAGGGCGGGCGCGAGTGAACGCGTGCGGACGGCGGCCGGCGCCCCCGGCCGCTTGCTTGTGCGCCGCGACGAAGCGAAGGCGACGATGTCGGCGCGCAGGATCATCGACGCCGCGGTTGGTGCGCGCCGCCCTCCTCAGTATGCCGCAGCGTTGTCGCAGGGTTCCGCCGGCGCCCGCGGCGCATTCGCCGATACCCTCGAGGCACTCGTCGACCTGCTGGGGGAGCGCGCTCGAGACGCGTTGCATAAGAAGGATCTCGGTGCCGCTGCTTCAGCAACTAAAGCCGTCGACGCCGTTCTTCAGGCTCAAACGTATGCGGACGGAAATGTGAGTCCGCAGGCAATCACGGCGAAGCTCATTCGCGATTTGTCTACGGCTCTCAAATAATGGTTATTCGCGTCCGCCCATGACAAAACTCTCTCACGCAGACTCGGCGGGACGCGCCCGCATGGTCGACGTTGGCGAGAAGCCCAATACCCAGCGCTTGGCGCGCGCCGAGGGGTCCATCGCAATGAACGAGGATGCGCTTGCTGCGATCGAAGCAAACGCGCTGGCGAAAGGTGATGTGATTGCCGCTGCGCGCATCGCGGGCATTATGGCCGCAAAAAAAACCGCGGATCTCATCCCGCTTTGCCATCCGCTGGCGCTGTCCGATGTTGGCGTCGACGTCGAGATCGATCATTCGCTCGGCGGTCTCCGAGTGTCCGCGTGGGCGTCGACAAACGGTCAAACCGGCGTTGAGATGGAAGCGCTCACCGCCGCAACCGTGGCGTTGCTCACGATCTATGATATGGCCAAAGCTCTCGATCGCAGTATGGAGATATTCGGCGTCCACCTCGTCGAGAAGCGCGGAGGAAAAACGGGTACATGGAAGCGCGAACCGAAAGCCGCTTCGCCTAAATCGGCGGGAGACTGAAGACAGCGTCAGACGTCACACCGCCAGCTTCTCTGTACGGCTCCATGTGAACCAGCACGTTCACGACGTTCGGGATCGCGTCGAGGATGGCGTACTTCACGGCCGCGGCAATTTCGTGCGCTTGCTCGAGTGAGATGGTCGGATCAGCCTTCACATGAAGGTCGACGTAGAAACCGAGTCCCGAGCTGCGAACGTTGAGATTTTCGACACTGCGCACGCCCGCGACTTCCGATGCAGCCTGCACTGCGCGCTCCTTCACGGTACGATCTGGGGCTTCGTCCATCAAACCAGAAATCGCGGGCCTGAGAGTGCGGATGCCGTTCACGGCCACGAGGACCGCGGCGATCAAGGCCGCCCAATCGTCTGCTGCTTCCCATCCCGGTCCGCCAATTAGAGCGATGCTGATTCCGACGAACGCCGCGAGCGAGCTGATCGCGTCTGAGCGGTGGTGCCAGGCATCGGCAGCCACAACCGAGCTACCGACTTCCCTTCCCACGCGCGATACGCGTCGATACAAAATCTCTTTGATGATGATCACCCCAGCGGCGACGAAAAGCGTGAACGGGGCCGGAAGGTGGTGCGGTCTGAGGATCTCGCGGATCGCCAGGACCGAGATCCCGACTGCCGCGGCGAGTAGCATGAGCGAAACGACCGCCGCCGCAATCGGCTCGGCTTTGCCGTGACCGTACGGGTGATCTTCGTCGGCGGGACGTGCCGCTATGCTCAGCCCCATCCAAACGATGAGCGAAGAAAAGATGTCCGCGGACGACTCGACCGCGTCCGCGACTAGCGCGTTCGCGTGTCCCACGATTCCCGCAATGAATTTGACGATCACGAGCACCGCGTTCGTCAGCAGGCCTGCCTGCGCCCAGCGGATGCTCCTGTTCGTCGAGTTTTTCACCGCGCGGTGAGTGCGTTAGAAGTCGGCCCGCTCCAACCGCGCTGCCGCGTCATTGATTCGTGCAGCATATGATTCCGGGTCTTCTCCCGGAACCCGTTGCGGTATCACGAAGTCAGGATCCTCAGGTGGATGAGACGTTGGTGAGTTCACGAAAAGGTCTCCTCCCCTGGCGATCACAGCGGCCTCGAAGCGATCGACGGCGGTCAAGAGATCGTCGAGCTGGGTACTAGTCTCGCGCCCAGTGAGGAGCACGCTTTTCTGGCGCAGGCGGCCCGCGGTCTCGATTGCAGCACCGTCCTGCTCCTCGCGCCGATGCGGGTCCAGATCCTCCTGCTGCTCCTCATAGGATTCCCTTCTCATGCGTCCTCCACATTTAGGTTGCAGTGATAACCTGCAAGTCCCGTGATAGCGGCGTGAAAGCTGCGACATTTCGCAAGCTCCGTCGAGGGTAACGAGCATGTCGCGCGCATTCGTGAAAGAAGATGGCGCCCACTGGGGCGATCCGGGCAAACGTTATTCGCTTCCGGACCGCGATGATCCCGGCTACGATGAAGCCGCTGCGGAAGCTTTACTCGAAGCTGCGAAAGCCGGCGATACCGGGAGCGCTGAGCTCGCGACCGGATACTACTGGGGCGAAAAACGCCTCGTGCCGTTCGTAGAAAAAATCCGCGACCGCGCCGAGCGCAGCGGGGACGAGAGATTGACGCAGTTGGCCGAGAGATTTCTCAGGTAGACCGATTAAAGGGTTGGCGGCGACCGGCCTCCGCGCCGGGCCGTGCGGCAAACGCGAAGGGGCTGCGGCCACTTGCTGTTTGGTTCACTCGACTGCTACATAGTAGCGGCCCATCCCCCGTACGCCGGAGAACTGATTCGTGAGATTTCTTGCCCTTCGCACGCTCGTCGCAACCGGAATGACAGCGTCCGTTTTTTTTCTTTTCCCCGCGAGCTCCGAGAGTCAGGGCGCGCTGCTTCCACGTGCGACTGCGCCAGGCTTCCAGGCGTACGACACGAGCGCCTTCGAGGCTCTCAAGTGGCGCGAAATCGGACCTTATCGTGGAGGACGAAGCGTCGCAGTCGCGGGCTCGAGTAAACGGCCGAATGAATACTATTTCGGAACGACCGGCGGAGGTGTTTTCAAAACCACCGACGGCGGCATCACCTGGGCTCCGGTCACAGACAAATATTTCGGCGGCACCATCGGGGCAATCGGTATCAGTGAATCGAATCCCGACATCGTCTATGTGGGTGGAGGCGAATATCCCATTCGCGGCAATGTGTCTCACGGTGACGGAGTCTGGCGAAGCAACGACGGCGGAAAAACGTGGACGTCGCTCGGCCTTATAGAGACGCGGCAGATATCGCGCGTCCGCGTACATCCGACGAATCCAGACATCGCTTACGTCGGCGCGCTTGGACACGTGTTCGGTCCCAACCCCGAACGCGGCGTCTTCAAGACGACGGACGGCGGAAAGAGCTGGCGAAAAGTTCTCTATCGCAATGATTCCACTGGCATCACGGATCTCGTCATGGACGCGAAAGATCCAGAGACGCTTTACGCCGCGTTCTGGCAGGCGTGGCGGACGCCGTGGCAGCTCGTGTCAGGCGGAGCCGGAAGCGGCATCTTCAAGACGACTGATGGTGGCGAGCACTGGACCGAAATCACCAGGAATCCCGGTCTCCCTGCGGGAATAATCGGCAATATCGGGCTCGCTGTCTCACCCGTTAACCCAAGTCACGTGTGGGCGATCGTCGAAGCCGATTCGGGTGGCGTTTTCAGATCGTTGGATGGCGGAGCGACCTGGACGCGAACCAATAGCGACCACCGCCTGCGTCAACGCGCCTGGTACTATACCAGAATTTTCGCGGACCCAAAAAACGAGAACACCGTTTACGTGCTGAACACAGGCATGTATCGCTCGACCGACAACGGAAAAACGTTTCGGCCGATTCGCGTCCCGCACGGCGACAATCACGATCTGTGGATCGCGCCGAACGACGCGCAGCGAATGATCGAGTCGAACGACGGTGGAGCAAACGTCTCGTTCAACGGTGGACGCTCGTGGAGCGAACAGGATCAGGCCACCGGACAGTTCTATCACGTCGTAACCACGAACCATTTCCCGTACAGGGTTTGCGGCGCGCAGCAGGACAACTCAACGCTGTGCGGTCCGAGCCGAAAGAACGGGGGAATCGACATCAGCGATTGGTATGACGTCGGCGGCGGAGAAAGCGGATACATCGCGGTACGAGCGGATTCGCCCGACGTCGTGTTTGCGGGATCGTACGGCGGACTTCTCACGCACAAAGACATCAAGACGGGCTTCGAGCGCGACGTAAATCCGTGGCCGGACAATCCCATGGGACACGACGCCGCCGACGCAAAATATCGGTTCCAGTGGACGTACCCGATTGTTCTCTCTCCGCACAATCCGGGAAGGATGTATGTCGGGAGCAGCGTGATTTTTCAGTCGGACGACGAAGGGCAGACCTACAAGGTGATCAGCCCTGATCTCACTCGACACGATCCGAGAACGCTCGGACCTTCTGGCGGACCGATCACCAAAGATCAGACTTCGATCGAGTACTACGGAACGGTGTTCACCATTGCCGAATCGCCGCGGACAGCTGGCGTGATCTGGGCTGGGTCTGACGACGGTCTGGTCCACATCACCCGCGACGGCGGCAAAACCTGGAAGAATGTGACGCCTCCAGGCCTGCCGGAGTGGGCGCGCATCTCGATGATCGACGCATCCAACTTCTCCACCGGCACCGCCTACCTTGCCGCCAATCGTTACCAGCTCGACGACATGAAGCCGTATCTCTACAAGACCACTGACTACGGCGCTACGTGGACACCGATCACAAACGGAATTCCAGCTACGGAGTTCACTCGTGT